>NZ_JBHVBO010000197.1:0-7282 GCF_042668085.1 Isoptericola sp. NPDC057391
CGCCCCCGGAGGGACAACACCCCCGGGGGCGTCCGCCGCGTCTGGCCGCGAGCGCACTCAGGCCCTCCCCGCCGCCAGGCCCGCCGCTCTCGGGAGCACGAGCCGCCCTCGTCCGACGAGCGCGCGCCGCACCCGCACGTGGAACGCATGCGGGTGATCGATGTCGGGCCAGTCGGAGCGGACGATGCGCCATCCTTCCGCCTCGATCGCGAGCTGGCGGGCCCGCTCCCGACGGCGGACCCGGTCCGGGTCCCCATCGGCCAGCTCCGTGTACTTGACCTCACCGTCGAACTCGATGCCGACCTTCGCGGCGGGCCAGCCGAGGTCCAACCATCGCGGTCCGAGAGACGTCAGGACCGGGATCTGCGTCGTCGGGCGCGGCAGCCCTGCCTCGATGAGACCGCACCTGGTGAGGGTCTCCCCAGGGGACTCCGCTCCTGCATCGGCGAGATCCAGGACACGACGGGCCTGGACCACGCCCCTCTTCCCCCTCGACTCGTCGAGGATCCGGCGCACGAGCGAGCGATCCGCGCCGTGCCTCAGCGCGCAGTCCATCACCACGAGCGCCGCCTCGAACGAGAGCGTCCGAGCACAGTCCACGGCGGTGCGTTCCATGCTCGTCACGGGCAGGCCACCGGCCTCGCCACGGTCGCGCTCCGGGAGCGGCGTCCAGTGCCGACTCACGAGGAACCGGTGATCCCACGAGTCGTCCTCCCGACGGACCTGTGGCGGGTACAGCTGGGTCAGGTGCACCCGATCGGCGAGCCGGAAGGTCCACATGCCGTGCAGCAGCGCCGCCGTCTCGTGGCTGAACCACACGTCGCTGTCGAGCGAGCTCCAGGCCGCAGCGACCCGGGCGAGGACGAGGTCACGCCGCGCGCGGGCCTCCACCCTGTCCGGAGACGCCGGGACGTAGAGGCCGGGACGCAGGCGCGTCAGCTCCGCGTCGACCTCCGCGAGGTGTTCGATCTCGGGCATCCCTCGCGCGGTCAGCAGCGAGGGGAGGGTCGGCGGAACGAGCGGCGGCGGCGCAGGGCGTGTCCAGGTCACGAGCGACACGTTGGCGACGAGGTCGCCGCGGCGTCACCGCCCGTCCGAGGATCTGTGGACAACGGCCTCTGACGGCGTCCTGGGGGCAGGCTCCTCTATCTCGCGCAAGGCGCTTCTCTATCTCGGCGCGAGGGGTTCTCTTTCTCGGCGAAGGAGGCTCTCTGTCTCGCGGTCAGCGGGCGGTGCGCACCGCCTGGACCAGCGACCGCAGGCGGGCGTTGTCGAAGAGGTCGTCGACGAGGACGACGTTGCCCGACCCGTCGGCCAGCGGCACCTTCCAGTTGGGGTACTCCTGGTCCGTGCCGGGCTGGTTCTGCGTGCGCCGCTCGCCGACGGCGTCGGTGAGCTGCACGCCCACGAGCGCGGCCGGCGACCTCCGCAGGTACCGGTGCAGCCCCTCGACGATCTCGCGCTCGGACGGGTGCTCGGAGACCAGCCCGCGGACGGCGAGGGCCAGTACCGCCTGGTCCCGCTCGGCGCGGGCGGCGGCGCGCAGCTCCTGCGCGTCGTCGGCGAGCAGCCCGAGGCGCTCGCGCAGGTCGACGTGCTCCCCGGCGAGGTAGCCGGCGGCCGGCGGCATGTCGTGCGTACCGACGGTCGCGAGCGACGCGCGCCGGTACTTCTCCGGCTCCAGGGGGCGGCCGTCCTCCTTCTCGAACCAGAGCACGGAGGTGCCGAGCACGCCGCGGTCGGCGAGCTCGTCGCGCACCCACGGCTCGAAGACGCCCAGGTCCTCCCCCACGACGACGGCGCCGGCCCGGTGCGCCTCGAGGCACAGGATGCCGAGCAGCGCCTCGTGGTCGTAGCGCACGTACGCACCGGCGGCCGGCGAGGACCCCGCGGGCACCCACCACTGCCGGAACAGCCCGAGCACGTGGTCGACCCGGAGCGCGCCCGCGTGCCGCAGCACCGTGCGCAGCATGTCGCGGTACGGCGCGTAGCCGGCCCGCGCCAGCGCCCGCGGGTTCCACGGCGGCTGCGACCAGGCCTGCCCCTGCTGGTTGTACATGTCCGGCGGGGCCCCGACGGAGACGTCGCGGGCGAGGACGTCGCGGTGCGCCCAGGCGTCCGCGCCCTCGGGGTGGGCGCCGACGGCGAGGTCGTGCATGACGCCGATCCGCATCCCCGCCTCGCGGGCCACGCGCTGGGCGGTCTGCTTCTGCTCGTCGGCCACCCACTGCAGCCACACGTAGAACTCGACGCGTTCGGCGAGCTGCTCGCGCAGGGCCGCGACGGCGGGCGACGCCGGGTCCCCGAGCTCGTCCGGCCGCGGACGGGAGCCGAGGTGCTCGACGATCGCGCACCAGGTCGCGAAGTCGCGCAGACCCGCGCCCTCCTCCGCGACGAACTCCTGGTACGCGGCCTCGCGCGCGGCCCGCCGGGGCGCGGTGAACACCACCTCGAGGGCCGCCTTCTTGGCCTCCCACACGGCGTCGCGGTCCAGCGCGCCGGGGTCGGCCACGAGGTCCCGCACCGGGTCGGCCGCCCACTCCACGAGGGAGCGGTCCGCCGCCGACAGGTACGCCGTCTCCGGGATGTCCTCCACCCGCACGTACAGCGGGCTGAGGAAGCGCCGGCTCGTCGGCAGGTACGGCGACGGCGTCACCGGCGTCACCGGCTCGGTCGCCGACAGCGGGTTGACGCCGACGAAGTCCGCGCCCGCGCGGTGCGCCGTCAGCCAGGCCAGGTCGGCGAGGTCGGCCAGGTCGCCCACGCCCCACGACGTGCGCGAGCGCACCGAGTAGAGCTGGAGGAGGAAGCCCCACCACTGGTCGTCCTCCAGCCCGGCGGGCAGCTCCAGGCGCCGCGGGGTGACGACGACCGTGGCGCGGGACTCGTGACCCTCCGTGAGCGCGTGCAGCGAGTGCCAGCCCAGCGGCAGGTCGTCCGGCAGCGCGAACGTCGCGCGGCCCACGCGCCTCCCGTCCACGGAGCGGGGCTCGACGAGGACGTCGAGCTGTTCCAGGTCACGGCGGCGGCGCACCGCGTGCTCGCGCGCCGCGGGCTCGGCCCCGTCCAGCTCGAGCCACACGTGCACGGCGGCGCCGTCGGTGACGTGCACCGGGACCTGTGCCCCGGCGCCCTCGCGGACCACGACCGTGGGCGGCAGGACGGCGCGCCACTCGTCGTCGCGGGCGCGCTGCAGGCTGTGCGTCACCTGCTGCGGGGTCCCGGCCGGCACGCCCAGCGCGCCCAGCACCGCCACGAGCGTCGACGCCGGCGCGCGGACCACGTCGCCGCCGAAGCCGTGGTGCTCGCCGAGCACGCCGTACGCCTCGGCGAGCTCGCGCAGCTCGTCGCTCGGCACAGTGTCCGCCGCCTCGGTCGTCGCGCCGGACGCGGACGACTCCGCCGCGTCCTCGACGGGGGCGGGGTCGGCCGTGGAGCCCGACGGAGCGTCGGCCACCGCCTCGGGTGCGTCGGTGCGCTCGTCGTCGGGCGTCTTGTCCGTGTCGTCCGGGGTGGTCGGCTGGTCCTTGCTCACGGTGACGATCCTGCCATCGGTTGCCCCACCAGGCCGTCCGCCCACGCGGCACGACCTCACGCACGCCGACGTTTCGTCGCGGCGCCCTCGCTCGCTACCGTGGGCGGGTGACCCCCGTGATCTCCACCCTCCGGACCGCTGCCCCGGCGGCGGTGACCCCGGCACCCACCCCCAGCCCGAGCGCGACGAACACCGAGTCCGCCGTCGAGGACACCATCCAGGCCGCCGCCGACGCCGGCGAGTCGTTCTGGACGTGGTTCACGGGCTGGCCGCTGCACATCCTGATCATCCTCGTGATCGGCATCGTGGTGCTGGTGCTGCTGCGCCGCGTGATCGCGCACGTCACGGAGCGGATCGCGACCGGCGCGGGGACCACGACGGCCGAGAGCACGCCGACCTGGCGCCGCTACCTGCAGCGCACGCCGTTCGTCGAGGACGCGATCGCGATGGCGAACCCGCTGGCCAGCCAGCGGCGGGCGCAGCGGGCCCGCACGGTCGGCTCGGTGCTGCGCTCGACGGCCAACATCGTGGTCGGGACGCTCGTCGCGCTGATGATCCTCTCGGAGCTCGACGTCCAGGTCGGGCCCCTCATCGCCTCCGCGGGAGTCGTCGGCATCGCACTGGGCTTCGGCGCCCAGAGCCTGGTGAAGGACTTCATCTCCGGTGTCTTCCTCCTGGTCGAGGACCAGTTCGGCGTGGGCGACGTCGTCGACCTGGGCTCGGGCGCGCTCGGCACGGTGGAGGAGGTGCAGCTGCGCGTCACCCAGGTGCGCGCCTTCGACGGCACCCTCTGGTACGTGCGCAACGGCGAGATCCTGCGGGCCGGCAACATGACGCAGCAGTGGTCGCGCGCCGTCGCGGAGGTGCGGGTCCCGGTGGACACCGACGTCGACGTCGTGCGGGCCGCGCTCGGCCGCGCGGCCGACGCCGTCCAGGCCGACCCGGAGCTGTCACCGCTGCTCCTCGAGGCCCCGTCGGTGCGCGGCGTGGACGCCGTCAACGACATCACCATGTCGTTCACCCTGCACGCGCAGACCCGGCCGGGCGACCAGTGGGAGGTCTCGCGCGAGCTGCGCCGCCGCGCCCAGGCGGAGCTGCGCACGGCGGGCGTGCTCGTGCCGCCGGCCGACGTCGAGCCGGCGGTGATCGAGCCGGGGCCCGAGGCCTGAGTCAGGAGACGAGCAGCGGGTCCATCTGGGCGGCCAGGTCGTCCGCCTCCGGGCCCACGATGACCTGGACCACGCGGCCGGAGCGCACCACGCCGAACGCGCCCGACGCCTTGAGCCCCTGGTCGTCCACGAGCGCCGGGTCGCTCACCTCGACCCGCAGCCGCGTGATGCAGGGCTCGAGCTCGACGACGTTCCGGCTGCCGCCGAGCGCCGCGAGGATGTCGTCGGCCTTGTTCGGGGCGATGGTCATGGGGGCCTCCCGTGGAGTGCGTCGTTGCAGGTCCGTGACCAGCCTAACCCTCCCCGGCGCCGAGCGGGAGGAGCAGCACCGCGGGTGTCTGGGAGGATGGCCCGGTGACGGACCAGACTTCACCCGCGTCGTTCTACGACGCCGTCGGCGGGCACGCGACGTTCGAGCGCCTCGTCGACGTGTTCTACGAGGGCGTCGCCACGGACGAGGTGCTGCGCCCCATGTACCCGGAGGAGGACCTCGGGCCCGCGAAGGTGCGGCTCACGCTGTTCCTCGAGCAGTACTGGGGCGGCCCGACGACGTACAGCCAGCAGCGCGGCCACCCGCGCCTGCGGATGCGGCACGCGCCGTTCAAGGTCAACCCCGACGCCCGCGACCGCTGGCTGCGGCACATGCGCGTCGCCGTCGACGCGCTGGACCTGGCGCCGATCCACGAGTCCCAGCTGTGGGACTACCTCGAGCGCGCGGCGTACAGCATGATCAACACGTTCGACGAGTGACCTCGACCCGACCTGCGACCCGACCTGGAGTGCGCGTGAGCGAGACGTCCACCACCACACCCGCCCCCGCGGGCATCCCCGACGCCCTGGACCGGCTGCTGTCGGCGCTCGACCTGCGCGAGGTCGACGGCTGGGGCCCGCGCGGCGAGGACGACCTGTGGCGCGGCGACAGCGTGCCCGGCCCGGCCCGCCGCGTGTACGGCGGACAGGTGCTGGCCCAGGCCCTGCTGGCGTGCGGCCGCACGGTGGACGACGACCGGCTGCCCCACTCGCTGCACGCCTACTTCCTGCGCGAGGGCGCCCTGGACACCCCGATCGACTTCGCCGTCGAGCGGCTGCGCGACGGGCGGTCGTTCAGCGCACGCCGCACCCACGCCATCCAGGACAACAAGCCGATCCTGTCGCTGACGGTGTCGTTCCAGACCGACCAGCCCGGCTACGAGACCGCGGAGCCGGCGCCGCCCGGCGTCCCGGCCCCCGAGGACGTCCCGTCGGCGATCGAGGTGCTCGACGGCATCGACCACCCGGCCGCGAAGTTCTGGTCGCACGAGTCCGCGTTCGACCTGCGGCACGTCGGCGGCTCGCTGTACCTGGGCCCCGACCCGGAGCCGAAGCCCACCCAGCAGGTGTGGGTGCGCGCCCGGCACGCCATCGCGTCGGACGACCCGATGCTGCACCGGGCGCTGCTCGCGTTCGCGTGCGACCAGGTGATGCTCGAGCCGGTGCTGCGCCAGGCGGGCCGGTCGTGGATCGACGTCGGCGGCACGGTGCCGATGGCGAGCCTCGACCACGCCATGTGGTTCCACCGCGACGCGCGCGCCGACGACTGGCTGCTGTACGTCCAGGAGTCGCCGGGCGCCCAGGGCGGACGCGGCCTCGGCCTGGCCCGGGTGTACGACCGCGAGGGCCGGCTGGTGGCGAGCATCGCGCAGGAGGGCATGATCCGGCTGCCCGCCTGACCTCGGACGACGCGCGCGGCCCGCCGCGCCGGCGCTGGCGGGGACGCTGCCGGCGCCGCACACTGTGCGCGTGCGACTGCGCCGCGTCTCCGCCTCCTCCCCCGGCTACTCCCGCCGCGCGAAGGGAGACGGCTGGGTGTTCCTCGACGTCGACGGCGCACCTCTCGTCGACGAGGCGGAGGTGGCGCGCTGCACCCGCCTGGCCGTCCCGCCGGCCTGGACCGACGTGTGGATCTGCAGGTACGCCGACGGCCACCTGCAGGCGTTCGGCCGGGACGACGCCGGGCGCGGCCAGTACCTGTACCACGAGGAGTGGCAGGCGCGCCGCGCCCGCAGCAAGCACGACCACGTGCTCGACGTCGGCCGGCGGCTGCCCGCCGCGCGCGCCCGGGTGACGCGCGACCTGGGCGGCGACGGCGTCGGGCGCCGTCGGGTGCTGGCGCTCGCGTTCCGCCTGCTCGACGACGCGTACTTCCGCGCGGGCGGTGAGGTGTACGCGACGCGGCACGGGAGCTACGGCCTCGCGACGATCCGCAAGGAGCACGCCACCGTGCGGCGCGACGGGAGCGTGCACTTCCGGTACCCCGCCAAGTCCGGGCAGCTGCGCGACGTCCTCGTGCAGGACCCGGTGGTGGCCTCCCTCGTCACGACCCTCAAGCGGCGCCGCGGCGGCGTCGACCTGCTCGCGTGGCGGGAGGACGACCGGTCGGGCTGGCACGACGTCACCAGCGCGGACGTCCAGGCCGACGTCAAGGAGCGCCTCGGCGACGACGCGACGCCGAAGGACTTCCGCACCTGGCACGCCACCGTGCTCGCGGCCAGGGCGCTGGCCGACGCCGGCGCGCCGCCGCGCTCGCAGCGGGCGCGGG
>NZ_JBHVBO010000198.1:0-7266 GCF_042668085.1 Isoptericola sp. NPDC057391
GCCACCGTCGAGAGACGGTGACCGCCCGTGGCGGAGCTGCCGGCCCGTGGCCGACGACCGGTCAGTGCCCGGCCGGCACGCCCTCGCCCTCGGGCGAGGCGGGCACGCGCCGCAGCAGGAGCGAGAGCCCCACCGCGACGAGCATGATCGCCGTGCCCCAGACGAACGCGTCCCCGACGCCCTCGGCCAGCGCGACCTGCGCCGTCGCGCCGTCCTCCATGAGGGCGACGGACCGGGTGGTCATGACCGCGACGAACATCGCGGTGCCGGCGGCCCCGGCGAGCTGCTGCACGGTGCCGATGGCGGCCGAGCCGTGCGAGTACAGGCGCGGGGTGAGGGACGACAGCGCCGAGGTGAACAGCGGCGTGAACATGAACGCCAGGCCGAGGCTGAGCGTCACGTGCAGCGCCAGGATGTACCAGGGCGACGAGTCCGCGTGCACCTGCGTGAACAGGGCCAGCGCGATCGTCACGACGACCAGGCCGGGCGTGACCAGCGGGCGCGGGCCCACCCGGTCGTACAGGCGGCCGACCGTCGGCCCGAGCAGACCCATGAGCAGGCCCCCGGGGAGCACGATGAGGCCGGTGGCCAGGGGCTTGAGGCCCATCGCGTCCTGCAGGAACAGCGGCAGCAGGATCAGCGAGCCGAACATGGCGAGCATGCCGACCGCCATGATGGCGAGGCCGACCGAGAAGCCCCGGAACCGGAACACGCTCAGGTCGAGCAGCGCGCGGTCGTCGCGGGCCAGGAGGAGCTGGCGCCAGGCGAACAGGCCGAGGACGGCGACGCCGACGACGATCGGGATCCACGGCGCGACGGGCGGCGCGTGACGGGCGGCCTCGCCGATGCTGGACAGGCCGTACACGAGCCCGCCGAACGCCACGGCCGCGAGGAACAGCGACAGCGGGTCGAGGCGCGAGTGTGTACGGTCGGCGACGTCCCGGACGTACAAGAAGCCCATGACCAGGGCGAGCACGGCGATCGGGAGAACGATGCCGAAGACCCAGCGCCAGCTCAGCGCGTCGAGGATGATGCCCGAGATGGCCGGGCCGAGCGCCGGGGCGGCCGCCATGACGATGGAGATGTTGCCCATCACCTTGCCGCGGATCGCCGGCGGCACGACGGTCATGATCGTCGTCATGAGGAGCGGCATCATGATGGCCGTGCCGGACGCCTGCACGATGCGGCCGCCCAGCAGCCAGCCGAAGCCGGGGGAGAGGGCGGCGAGCAACGTGCCCGCGCTGAACAGCGACATCGCGAGCAGGTAGGCACCGCGGGTGCCGAGGCGCTGCAGCAGGAACCCGGTCGCCGGGATGATCACCGACATCGTGAGCATGAACGCCGTGGTGAGCCACTGGCCGGTGCTCGCCGTGATGTCGAGGTCGGTCATGAGCGGGGCCAGGGCCACGCTCATCGTCGTCTCGTTGAGGATCACGACGAACGCGGAGCCCAGGAGCAGCGCGATGACCGTGAACTGCTGGCGCGTGAGCCGCTGGGGCACGGCCTCGTCGATCACGATGCCGCGCGACGGCGCGGTCGTGCCGGGAGAAGTCGTGGCGTCGGTCGTCAGGGTGGCCTCCGGGGTCTGGGCGTCGGGTGGGAGGGTGGTGTCGGTCTGTCGGGGGGCTGGCACGCTGTGCTCCGCTCGCGTCGTGCCGGGGATCCCGGCGGAGGGCAGGCGAGAGCCGACGCCGGTGGGCGTGGCACCTCGTCGTGGTCGGTCGTTGTCCCGGGGGCGGTCACCCCGGTGCGATCGTGCGGTCGCCGGACGGGCGAGACCGTACTGTGTACGACCACGAACCATCCTGCGATATTCCCGCTTCCCGTGACGACCTGATTTCGGGTCGGAACTCGTCGGTGCTCCGGGCCGCGGTCGTCCCGGTCGTCAGGCGCGCGCAGCGGCGTCCTCGGCGCCCCCGGCCCGGCGGACGCGGGCCGGCACCTGCGCCGGGGTGCGGGCCCCGCGCGTCGCCATGAGCAGCGCGGCGAGGACGTAGGCGACGGCGAGGCCGACGAAGACGCCGCGGGACCAGCCGGTGTCCGGCAGGGTGAACGCGGCGAGCGCGGCGGCCCCGACGAAGGCGGCGTTGTAGAGCACGTCGTAGAAGGCGAAGGCGCGACCGCGGAACTCGTCCTCGGCGTCGCGCTGCACGATCGTGTCGACGGCGATCTTCGTGCCCTGCGCCGCGAGGCCGAGGAGGGCGGCGCCGGTGTAGACGACGGCGCGCTCCGGCGTCGTGACGAGCAGCAGCTGGCTCGCGGCGGCGAGCAGCAGCATGACGGCGATCCAGCCCTGCGGCCCGGTGCGGCGCGAGAGCGTCGGGGTGAGCACCATCGCGACGGCGCCGCCGGCGCCCGTGAGGCCGATGACGACGGCGAAGGTCGCCATCCCGGCGCTCTGGCTCCCCGGGTCGAGCAGGTTGCGCGAGATGAGGATCGACGCGATGAACACCACGCCGTACAGGAAGCGGTGCACGGCCATGGCGAGCAGCGCCTGGCCGGGGGTGCGGCGCGCGACGAGGTAGCGGGCGCCGTCGGCCAGCCCCCGCGCGACCTTGGCGATCTCGCCGCGCAGGTCGGCCTCCGCGGGCTGCTCGGGCCCGAGCTGGGTGCGCCGCAGGCGCGTGGCGAGCAGGGACGCGACGCCGAAGACGAGCGCCGCGCACACCAGCGCCGACGAGTCCTTGACCCGGCCGGGCTCGAACATCAGGCCGAGGACGAAGCCGATGCCGCCGCCCACGAAGGCGGCGCCCGCGCCGAGCGTCGGGGACAGGGAGTTGGCGGTGAGGAGCAGCGGCCCGTCGACGACGCGCGGCAGGCCGGCGGACAGCCCGGCGAGGAGGAAGCGGTTGACGGACAGGGCCGCGAGGCCGATCGCGTAGATGGCCCAGCCGACGCCGCCGGCCAGCATCACGCCCGCCATCGCCAGCGTGAGCACCACGCGCACCGCGTTGCCCCACACCAGCACCTGGCGGCGCTGCCAGCGGTCGAGCAGCACGCCCGCGAACGGGCCGACGATCGTGAACGGCGCGAGCATGACGGCGAACGCGCCGGCGATGGCGGCCGCCGTGCCCTGCGACTCGGGCGAGAAGAACAGCAGGGACGCGAGGCCGACCTGGAACATGCCGTCGCCCGCCTGGGACACCAGGCGCACGGTGAAGAGCTTGCGGAAGCCCTCCAGCCGCAGCAGCGCGCGCAGCTCGTGCCAGGTCTCGGTGATCGCTCCCACGGTGCTCAGCCTAGGCGTTCGGCCGCACGGCCCACGCTGGGGCGGTCCCCCCGGTCGGCGAGGGACGGCCGCCGCACCTTTCGAAGCGCGGCTGCGCAATTCTGAGCCCGCCCGTCCTCTTGTCCGGGAGGACTTATGAAGGTACCTTCCAGAAATCGCACGACGAGGTGCCGACGGCGCATCGCGTGCCGCACGACGGGAGGTCGCATGGTCCGCACCGGGCCCCGCGCGCAGGACCGGCACGTCACCGACGTCCGCCGCCGCAACACGCTCAGCTGCATCGAGGTGCTGCGGGGCAGCCGCGCGACGACGCTCACCGCGCTGGCGAAGGACACCGGCCTGTCCCGGCCGACGGTGGAGTCGATCGTCTCGGAGCTCGTGGAGCAGGGCCTCGCGCACGAGGTGGCCGGAGCGGAGGAGGGCGCGCTCGGGCGCCCCGCACGCCGCTTCGCGTTCGCCGCGGACGCGCGGTACGTGGTCGGGCTGGACCTCGGCGTCCACTCCGTGACGGGGATGGTCGCCGACCTCGCCGGTCAGGTGCGTGCCGTCGTCCGCAGGACCGTGGACGGGCCGGTGGACGGCGTGGCCCGGCTCGAGGTCGCGCGGAGCGTCCAGCGCGAGCTCCTCGACGAGGTGGACGCGCCCCGGTCGCGGGTCGCCGCCGTGGCGGCCGCCGTGCCCGGCATCGTCGACGGCGAGCGGGTCCGCCTCTCCCTGCCCATCCCCGACTGGACCGGCGTGAACCTGGCCGCCCGGCTCTCGACGGGCGGGGAGCACCCGGTCGTGATCGAGAACGACATCAACATGGCGGCCCTGGCGGAGCACGCGCTCGGCGCGGCCCGCCTCGCCGACGACGTCGTGCTCGTGCAGCTCGGGTACCGGGTCGGTGCCGCGCTGGTGCTCGGCGGCCAGGTCTACCGCGGCAACCGGTACGCCGCCGGCGAGGTCGGCGACTTCTCGTGGACGGGCTGGGACGGGTGGTGCGAGGGCAGCCTGCTGGCCGAGATCGAGCAGGCGGGCGGGGCCGAGGAGGTGGCGGTGCGTGCCCGCGCGGGCGACGCCGCGGCCCTCGAGCTGCTGCAGCAGTACGTGCGCCGCGTGGCTCCCGGCGTCGCGACGCTCGCGATGGTGGTCGACCCGGAGTGCGTGGTGCTCGGCGGCGGGCTCTCGCGCGCGGGGGAGCTGCTCCGGGCCCCGCTGCAGGCCGAGGTCGACCGGCTGGTGCACCCCCGTGCCGCCGCGCCCCTGGTGACGTCGGCCTTCGCGTCGGACGGCGCCGCGCTCGGCGCGCTGGTCCGCGCGCTGGAGATCGGCTCGCAGGACGTGTTCGGGAGCGGCGAGCTCGCCGCGCCGACCTTGCGCGCCGCGGACCCGGCCACCTCGCTCGCGGAGGCGCTCGCCGTCGCCGCGCGGCGGGACGCCGGCACCGCGGGCCCCGAGGACGTCCCGGGCGCCGGCGAGGACGCCGGGGTCGGCGCGACGGCGCTGGTCGTCGAACCGCTGCGCGTCGGCGTCGTGGGCGTCGGCGCCCGGGCGAGCATGGCCCAGTGGGTGGGCCGCACCGGCGTGCCGGCGCGGGTGGTCGGGGCGGCCGACGTCGACCCCGCCGGCCGGGACCGCGCGCACGCGCTCTTCGGCCCGGACACCGCGTTCGCCGTCGACCACCGGGAGCTGCTGCGCGACGTCAGGCTCGACGCCGCGCTCGTCTGCACGCCGGACGACACGCACGCCGAGGTCGCGGAGGACCTGCTGCGGTCCGGCGTCGCCGTGTTCCTCGAGAAGCCCCTCGCCACGACCACCGAGGACTGCGACCGCGTGCTCGCCGCCGCGGTCGAGACCGGCACGAAGCTCTACGTGGGTCACAACATGCGGCACATGGCCGTGGTCCGCACCATGCGGGACATCGTCGCGCGCGGCGAGATCGGTGAGGTGCAGGCGGTGTGGTGCCGGCACTTCGTGGGCAACGGGGGCGACTACTACTTCAAGGACTGGCACGCCGACCGGGCCCGCAGCACGGGCCTGCTGCTGCAGAAGGCCGTGCACGACATCGACGTCATCCACTGGCTCGCCGGCTCCACGACGCGCGACGTCGTCGGCATGGGCGACCTGCAGGTGTACGGCCGGGTGACCGACCGCGCCGAGCGCCCGGGCCAGCTCATGACCGACTGGTTCTCCTACGACAACTGGCCGCCGCTGGAGCAGACGGGGCTGCACCCGACGATCGACGTGGAGGACACGTCGATGATGCTCATGCGGCTGGGCAACGGCGTGCTCGCCAGCTACGAGCAGTGCCACTTCACGCCCGACTACTGGCGCAACTACACGGTGATCGGCACGCGGGGCCGCCTCGAGAACTTCGGCGACGGCGACGGCGGCTCGGTCCGGGTGTGGAACCGCCGGACGTCGTACGCGGAGCGCGGCGACGTCGAGTACCCGGTGGTCGCCCAGGGCCAGGGGCACCAGGACGCCGACCGGCTCACCGTGGACGAGTTCCTGCGGCACGTCGCCGACGGCACGCCGATCACCACCTCGCCGGTGATGGCCCGCGACGCGGTCGCGACGGGCATCGCCGCCACCGTCTCGCTGCGCGCAGGGTCCGCGCCGCAGCGTGTCCGGCCCGTGGCCCCCGAGGTCGCGGCCCACTTCGACGACGACGTCGACCCCGCGGCACCGAGGCCCGGGACCTGAGAGGCCCATCCAACCCCGAGGAGCACCCCGATGAAGCATCTCCTGCGCAGCGCGTCCCTCGCGGGCGTCGCCGCCGTGGCACTGACGCTCTCCGCGTGTGGGGGCGGCGACGACGCCGCCGAGGACGGCGCGGCGGTCGCGCCCACCGACGCCCAGGCAGAGATCACCTACGCGATCTGGGACGAGAACCAGAAGCCCGCCATCGACCAGAACATCAAGGACTTCAACGAGAAGTACCCGAACATCAAGGTCACCGTCGACCTCACGCCCTACCAGCAGTACTTCACCAAGCTCCAGACGCAGGGGGAGTCGCGCACCCTGCCGGACGTGTTCTGGATGAACGGCCCGAACGTCCAGCTCTACGCCGCGAACGACCTGCTCCAGCCGGTGACCGGCCTCGTCGAGAGCGGCGACGTCGACCCGTCGAAGTACCCCGACGCGCTCAACGAGCTCTACTCGTTCGAGGGCACCCAGTACGGCGTCCCCAAGGACTTCGACACGGTCGCCCTCTGGTACAACAAGGCGCTGTTCGAGCAGGCGGGCGTCGACCTGCCCACGGACGACTGGACCTGGGACGACTTCACCGCCGCCGCGGGCACGATCTCCGAGAAGCTCGCCGACCAGGGCGTGTACGGCGTCGTGACCGAGCTCAACGGCGGCGGCCAGAGCAGCTACTACGACTCGATCCTGCAGGCGGGCGGCCACGTCATCTCCGAGGACGGGACGTCCTCCGGCTACGACGACCCCGCGTCGATCGAGGGGCTGCGGCTGTGGGCGGACCTCGTGGCCGACGGTGCGTCGCCGAGCGTGCAGCAGCTCTCGGACACGAAGCCGAACGTCTGGTTCAACTCCGGCAAGGCCGCGATGTTCTGGTCCGGCAACTGGTCCGTCGCCGAGATGAAGGACTCCCCGAACAAGGACGACTTCGGCATCGTCCGCCTTCCCGAGGGGCCCGAGCGGCGGGCGACGGTCATCCACGGCCTGGCGAACGTCGTCGCCGCCGACGGCGAGAACGTGGAGGCCGCGAACGCGTTCCTCGCGTACCTCGGCTCCGAGGAGGCGCAGCGCACCCAGGCGGAGATGGGCGCGGCGAACCCCGCGTACACCGGCACGCAGGAGGCCTTCGTCGACTCCGTGCCGAGCTTCGGCATCGACGTGTTCCTGGAGTCCGCGGACGAGATGTCGTTCCCGTACCCGATCTCCCAGAACACGGCCGCGTGGAACGCGCTCGAGAACGAGCTGCTCCCGCAGGCGTTCTCGGGCGAGCGCCCGGTCGAGGACGTGGCGAAGGAGCTCGCGGACGCCATGGACGAGGAGCTCGCGAAGGAATGACCTCCGTCGACCGATCC
>NZ_JBHVBO010000199.1:0-7211 GCF_042668085.1 Isoptericola sp. NPDC057391
CGGCACCCCCCGTGGGTGCCGGGCCGTCGGCGTCTCACCGGAACCCTGCGGTGCGTCGGGGGTGGGTCCGGGTCATGGGCCGTGGTGACTCTCGAGGCCGGGCAGCTGGTGCTGGCCGTGGGGCACGGCCCGTGCCCCCGCCTCCGTGTCGGTCAGGCCGGCGGACGCGACCGTGGAGACGGCCACGGCGCCCACGAAGAGGATCGCGAGCGACACGGCGGCTCGCGGCCTCCGCCCGGCGGTCGTCGCCGCAGGCGCGGTCCGGGACCCGTCGGGTCGGTCGGCATCCGGCCTGCCCTGCCCCGGTCGGGCCGTGGCACCCACCACGCAGGCGGCAGCGAGCTGGAGGGCGGCGGCCGCGGCGGCCGCACCGATGTGGATCCCCTGCGTGACGCCCATCGCGATCCCCAGGACGCTCGTCACGGCGAGAGCCCCGACGGCGAGCCGGGCGAGCACGGCGGGATCGGCGCCGCGTATCGCCGTCCCGCGCAGGACGAGCACCGCCACCACGATCTCGGTCGCGCCGACGACCAGCGAGAACACGCCGTGGGGGCGGGGAAGCGCGCCCCGTACCAGGCCCAGGTTGACCAGGCCGGCACCGACGAGCGCGAACGCGACGAGGAGGCGGGCCAGGGGCGCGGTCCGGGTCATGCCGTCGCGACGCCCGTCTCGGCGCGGCGATCCGCGCCCAGCCCGACGCCGAGCAGCAGGAGGGCGCTGGCCAGGTGCAGCACGTTGTCGGCGCCGTTCAGCGCGATGATGTTCGCGCCCGTGCCGACGAGGAAGAGGCCGAGGACGCCGACCAGCAGGTAGACCGCGCCGACGGTCACGTTGACGCCCTTGGCCGCCGCGACCGAGCGCGAGGCCAGGAGCAGGGCGGCGCCGATCGCGACGTGGATGATGTTGTGCAGCGGGTTCACCTCGAAGAACAGGAGCTTCTCGCCCTCCGTGGCGGCGAAGCCGACGCCCGAGGTGACGACGAACCCGGCCAGGCCGACCAGCAGGTAGACGGCGCCGAAGACTGCGGCGAGGAGACGGTTCGCGGACGAGCCCATGGTGGCTTCTCCTTCTTCTGTCGGGCGCGGGGTGGTCCCGCGCTCGGAGGTGGTTCGGAGCGGTCGGCCGGCCGGATGGGCCTGTGTATCACGCGGTGCGTGCCGCCCTCTTTCCGGACGATGACGAGTACGCAGCTCCGCACGAGCGCTGCAGGAGGAGGTCCTTGCATGTCGATGCAACTTCCTCCTGCCGCGTCGTCGGCGCGCGCCGTAGGCTCGGAGGCTCCGGGGCGCGGCCGCCCCGGCTTTTCGACGAGCCCCCACGAGGTGCGAACAGCCATGACACGAGCCACTGAGGAACCGCTCGGTGGGGCGCCCGACGCCGACGAGAGCCTGGGCGACCGGGCCGCGCGGGCGATCCTGGAGTTCCGGGAGGGGCGCACCGACGCCCTGACCGACCTGGTCCGTGAGGCGACGCCGCTGCTGTGGCACACGGTGCGCGCCCAGGGCGTCGACCGGGACGTCGCCGACGACGTGGTGCAGTCCACGTGGGCGGCGCTCGTGCGGCACGCGGAGACGATCGCGGAGCCGAAGGCCGTGCTGAAGTGGCTCCTCGTGACGGCCCGCCGGGCCGCCTGGGAGACGGTGCGCAAGGGGCGCGCGGACCTGCGCCGCCGCACCGAGCTGCCGGACGACGTGACCGAGGGCGCCGCGGCGCTGCCGGACGCCCGCCCGGGCCCGGAGGCCGAGGTGCTGACCGACGAGCGCGACCGGATCCTCTGGTCGTCGCTCCGCCGGCTCCCGGAGCGCTGCCAGGAGCTGCTGCGACTCGTCTCGCTCGCCGACCGCCCGGACTACAAGGCGATCTCGGCGTCGATCGGCATGCCGGTGGGAAGCATCGGCGCCACACGGGGACGGTGCCTGGCCAAGCTGCGCGCCGTCCTCACGGAACAGGGGGAGGCCTCGTGGACATGAGCCAGAAGCACGAGAACGCGTGGGGCGAGCCCGTGCCCGGCGAGGACGAGGCCCTGGACGCGCGCGACGTCGCGGTCCTGGGGCGCCTCGGCCGCGCCGTCGAGGCGGTCGACCCCGTGCCCGAGGGGCTCGTCGAGCGGTCGCTGTTCGCGATGACGCTCGCGCGCCTCGAGGCCGAGGTGATGGAACTGCAGCAGATCGAGGCCCCCGTCGGGTCCGTGCGCGGCGACGCCCCGCCGCTCGAGGCGCGCACCATCACGTTCACGCACGAGCGCCTCACCGTGATGATCGCGCTGTCCACGGACGACGACGGTACCCACGTGCGCCTCGACGGCTGGGTCGCGCCCGCCGCCACGCTCGTCGTCGAGCTGCGCCAGCCCGGCGGTGAGCGCACCACCACGGCGGACGACGACGGCCGCTTCGCCTTCACCGCCGTCGACCGCGGCCCCACCAGCCTGCTCGTGCGCCTGCCCGACGGCGGCGACGTCACCGTCGCCACGCCGGTCATCGAGCTCTGAGACGGCGGGCGCGACAGGCGCCCACCTGAGAACGTGCGCCGATCCGGCGCGCCCGTGACGAGGAGGACACGTGACCGAGACGCCCAGCGGCCCGTCAGGCCGACCGATGCGGCCTGTCGACCCGCCGATGCGATACCTGGACCCCAACGCGCTGCGTGCACGTCCCGGACGCCGGGCGGTCGAGCCCACCTGGTACGTCGCCGACCGCGTCATCGTGCACGGTGAGCTGCCCGACGGCCTGCGTGAGCGGCTCCGCCGCCCGGGCACCGAGGACCCGCGTCCTCGTCTCCTCGACGTCGAGTACCCCGACGACGACGGCGCAGCGACGCGCGTCGAACGGGAAGCGCGACGTCAGGGATGCCGGCTCGGGCTCCAGGTGCGGTACCGGCCCGACGCGCAGGGGGCGGACGACGACCCGCTCGAAGGCGTGGACGAGGAGCACGGCTTCGTCCTCCGGCTGCTCCCGGAGAACCAGGACGCAGAACCCGACGCGTGGGGAGCCCTCGAGGCAGACGGCGACGACGAGTCGACGTCGTGGTCCCTCAGCCTCGACCACGTGATGTCGGCCCTGCCGTTCTCGACGCATCCGTTCTCGACGCACCCGTTCTCGACGCACCCTTTTTCGACGCACCCTTTTTCGACGCACCCTTTTTCGACGCACCCTTTTTCGACGCACCCCTTCTCGACCCACCCGGCCGGGGGGCTCGCTGAGTACGGCGTACCCGGTTCGGGAGGACGGACGCCGGTACGTTGGCTGGGTGGCGCCCCCGTACGGACCGTGCGGGAGGACGGCGACATGTGGCGCACCCCTGACGGCGCTCGCCGCCCTGTCGTCGCGATACTCGACACCGGGGTCGGGACGCATGAGTGGTTCGGAAGCTACGGGACCGGCGCAGCGCCCGACGGCAACGGAGTCGTTATCCGTGACGCGCTGCTGGGCGACGACCCGATCGGCACCTACCCCGTGGCCACGTTTCCGGAGGAGGACGCCGAGATCGGCGGGGCGAGCACGTCACCCCTGACCGGCCCGCTCGACCCCGTCGCGGGGCACGGGACGTTCATCGCGGGCATCGTGCACCAGGTGTGCCCCGACGCATTGATCCTCCCGGTAAGGACCGTCGGGGGATCAGGCGTGGCCGCCGAGTCCGACGTGATCGAGTCGCTGCGCCGCCTCGCGAGGTTCCACGAACGCGGGCTGGAGGGGTGCGACGACCACGTGGCGATCGATGTCGTGGTGCTGTCGATGGGCTATTACCACGAACGACCCGAGGACATGCGGTGGGATCACCCGCTCCGAGCTGTCCTGGCGCGGCTGCGGGACTCCGGGGTCGCGATCGTCGTCGCAGCGGGGAACGACGGGGAGACGCGGCCGGAGTTCCCGGCCGCCTTTGCGCCGGAGGTCGACCGTCGTGCGGTGCCCCCCACGATCACCGACGCGGGGGACACGTCGCAGGACCGCCCGCCGATCTTGACCGTCGGAGCGCTGAATCCGGACGGGACGACCGCCCTCTTCAGCAACGACGGCCCGTGGGTCACGTGCCTCCGACCGGGGGCCGGAGTCGTGAGCACCGTCCCGACGACGCTCGACGGGCCGATCACACCTTCGCTGCGCATGAAGGAGCGGCACTCGGACCAGTACCGGTCCACGATCGACCCCGAGGGATTCCAGAGCGGGTTCGCGACCTGGAGCGGTACGTCGTTCGCGGCGCCCGTGCTCGCAGGAGAGATCGCGCGTGATCTGTTGCGCCTGCGCCAGGGCTCACCGGCGTTGGGGGCCGACGCGGACCCGACTACTCTCGGGCAGACGAGGGTGCAGCAGATCTGGTCGGCCATCACCGAAGCGACCGGCGGGCTGTCGGTGGGAGGTGCCCAACCCGCGTAGGGACATGAGGTGAGGCGTGGACGGTCTCGAGGCCGTGCTGGATCAGGTCGAGCGGGCACGGACGAGCGCTCGATCGCACCGCCGGTTCGGTCTCGCACTGCGGACGTATCGGGCCGCGTTGCGCAGGCTCGATCAGCTCGACGAGACCCGGGAGGACGTTCTCCGCGCCCGTGCTCGGGTACTCGTGGGTATCGCCACCTGCGAGTACGAGCGGGGCACCGACCGGGACGCGGTCATGCGGGACCTCGACGCTGCACATGACCTGGCGGTGCGCGCTCGTGACGACTCGATGGTGGCGGTCGTCCGTGGCCACCGCGGCCTGCAGCTGATGCGCATGGGGGAGCTGGGTCTCGCCAGGCGAGAGCTCGACTCGGCTCTGGACGGAATCAGCGAGGACCGGGACCTGGTCCCAGTCCTCATCAATCGAGGTTGGCTCTGTCTCGAGACCGGCGAGCTGGATGTTGCGGTCAATGATCTCGAGCGCGGTCGTCTGCTCGCCCACGACGTGGGCGAGACCGCGGTCGAGCTCATGGCGGAGCACAACCTGGGTTACGCCTGGTTCCTCGGCGGCGATCTTCCCGCCGCCCTGCGGTCCATGGACGAGGCAGCTCGGCACGCACCGCCAGAGCATGCCGGCATCGGGCTGATGGACAAGGCTGCCGTCCTCTACGAGGCGGGTCTGGTGTCGGAGGCGGCGGACGCCCTCGGACGCGCAGCGACGGTCCTGGCGGACACCCGCGCGTGGCGGGACCTCATCGACGCGCAGATCGGGCAGGCGCGGTGCCTCGTCGGCCTCGGGCGCTACGCCGAGGCGAACGCTCTCGCCCGGCGGGTCCGGGGGCGCGCACGGCGCGCGGGCCACGAACTGCTCGATCTTCGGGCTGGCTTGATCTCGATCGACGCCAGGCACGGAATCCTTGTCGACGGCGGTGCACCACCCCGCGCCTTCCTGCGACTGGCGCACGACGCCGCAGAGCTGGCAGAACGGGCCAGGACGGTGCCGGGAGCCGACCGCATCGCCGTCGACCTCGAGCTGGTCGTCGCCGAGAGCGCCGTGCGCGGAGGGGTGCCCGAGGCGGCCAGCGAACGTCTGCGCCTGCTTCCGCCGGCCGCGGGGCTCTCGCTGGGCACCCAGGTGCGCGCCCAGGTGGTCCGGGCTCTGGTGGCCTTCGCGGCGGACGATCGGCGCGCTGGGCTCGCTGCGGTGCGCAGGGGTCACCGCCTTCTGGCTCAGCAGCGGCAACGGTTGGGCGCCGTCGAGGCCGTGACCGCGGCGTCGGCCCACGGCATCCGTCTCCAGGCTGTGGACCTGGAGGCCGCTCTGCGATCGCGGCGCGCGGAGGCGGTCTTCGACGCCGTCGAGCGAGGACGTGCCACGTTCGCCGGCTCCGGGCGAGTTCGCCCGCCCGAGGATCCCGAGATGGCTGCGCTGGTCAGCGGCGCACGACGGCTCGCGGAGCGCGCTCGCCAGCTCGAGGGCGACCCGGATTCGGCCCTCGAACAGGTCCGTCTCCGCCGGGACGCGCGGCGTCTGCAGAGCCAGGCACGCGAAAGGTCGTGGCACGCGGACGGGCACGCGGACGTCCCACGGCCCACGTCGGCACGCGAGCTGCGGAGGTCGCTCGAGGGCGCGAGGTCGGATCGCGTGGTGCTCGACCTCATGATGATCAAGGACCGGGTGTGCGCCGTCCGGGTCGACGCACACGGGTCCCGCCTGCTCGACCTCGCACCGCTCACCCCGACGCTCGAGCAGGTGCGCCGGGTCCGGGCTGACCTCCAGGCCCTGTCGAACCCGCTGCTCCCGCAGCCTCTTCGGACGACGGCGTCCCAGTCCCTCTTCCGGAGCCTCGCCTGGCTCGACGACGCTCTGCTGCATGGCGCCGAGGTCGAGGGCCCGGTGTACATCGCGGCGCGCGACCGGCTGGTCTCCGTGCCGTGGTCGCTGCTGCCGTCGCGACGGGGGCTGTCGACGGTGGTCAACTCCTGGGTCACCAGCGGGCACGCGGGGTGGGCGCCAGGGTCGGCACTGGCCGTCGCGGGTCCGGGGCTGCGACATGCGAGCGCGGAGGCGGCCGAGGTGGCGCGCGTGTGGGGGAGCGAGGCGCTGCTGGATGGCGACGCGACCTGTGCAGCGGTCGCGGACGCGGTCGAGCAGGCGTCGGTCGTCCACCTGGCCGCGCACGGGACCCACGAGCCGGACAACCCGGTCTTCTCCAGCCTGCTCCTGGCCGACGGCCCGCTGTTCGCTCACGAGCTGGACGGGCGGGATCTGTCGCGTTCGGTCGTCGTCCTGTCGGCGTGCGACGTCGGCTCGGCGAGCATCCGGCACGGCGGCGAGCCGCTCGGCCTGACGAGCGTGCTGCTGCGCATGGGGGCGCGCGCCGTAATCGCGGCGGTCGCGCCGCTGCGGGACGACGTCGCCGTGCGGGTCATGCCAGCGCTGCACGAAGGGCTGCGCGACGGCCTGCGCCCGGGCGCGGCGCTCGCCCGCGCCGTCGCCGACGAGCCGGAGCCTGTGCCGCTGGTGTGCTTCGGCCCGCTCGTCTTGTGATGTGGACGACACCTTGTGCTCACCCCCCCCGCGACCGGTGTGATGTCGGAGCCGAACTCGGCAGCCCGCCGCAAGGCGGGACAACCGACGGAAGGACGTTCGATGAAGACACGCGCCACCCGCGTCATCGCTGGTCTGCTGCTCGCCGCCACCGCCGTGGTGGGCGCCGCGGCGACGGCGTCGGCGGAGCCCCCGGGCCCGCAGCACCCGTTCACGAGCAGCTGAGGTGCTTGACCTCTGATTCAGGACGGGCGGTGGGGGGGGGCCCCCGCGGCGCCCCCCCCCCCCCC
>NZ_JBHVBO010000200.1:0-7195 GCF_042668085.1 Isoptericola sp. NPDC057391
CGACCACAGCGGTCGACCGCCTTGCTCGGCGCGGGGCCGGGCCGTCAGACCTCGCGCGGCATGGGGTCGAGCACGACCCACCTCCCGCCGTTCGCCTCGACCTGCGGCAGGGCGCGACGCACCTCGTCCAGCAGGTCGGGCACGAACAGGAGCACGCGGTCCGGACGCAGCTCGACGAGGTCGGCGGGCGAGACGATCGGGATGCGGCCCCCGGGCATGGTGCGGCCGTGCTTGGCCGTCGACGCGTCGGCGACCGCCACGACCGTCGTCCTGTCGATGCCCGAGGCGCGCAGCAGCGCGGAGGTGCGCGACGCCGCGCCGTACCCCGCCACGGTGAGGCCCTTCGCCGTCGCGTCCGCGAGGTACTCCCCGATCGCCGCCACCGATTCGCGCAGCGCGGTGCCGAGGCTCGCGACGGACGCCGGGTCCAGCACGCCCTCCGCGGTCTCCCGCTCGACCATCGCCGTGACCTCGGCGGACCGACCGCCCCAGCGCGACCCGTCCTTGGCGAAGGCCAGCATGATCGTGCCGCCGTACAGCGGGTACTCCCAGGCGCCGACGGCGGTGAGCCCCACCTCGGCCCCCATGCGCACCAGGGCGGGCGTCGAGTAGTAGGCGAAGTGGCCGTGCCGCAGCGCGTTCCAGATGCCGCCCCGCACGATCGCGGCGAGCGTGTGGTACTGCATGAGCAGCACGCCGTCGTCGGTGAGCCGGTCGCGCCGCTCGAGCAGGGCCGCGCGCTGGTCGGCGTCGTGCATCATCCCGAAGATGTCGACGACGAGCTCGGCGGGCCCCTCGGTGACCTCGACCATGTCGCGGCGGGCGAGCTGCTCCACCCAGGTGCCGCCGTGGGGGCTCGGGTACTCCAGCACGCGCGTGCCGCTGCGCACGAACCCGGCCGCCTCGGCCTGGTCGACCGCGGCCTCCGCCTGCGCCACCAGCGCCGCGGGCTCGACGCCGCGGGGCTCCTCGGGCGTCGTCGGGTCCGCCTCGAGCTGGGCGAGCCCCGTCCTCGTGCCGACGACCATGCGCAGCGGGTGCTCGGGGTCGGGCGTCGGGTCGGACGGCGCGGGGAAGAGGTCGGCCGGCGGCTGGAGCCCCAGGTCGAGGACGACGACGCCCTCGGACGACCCGTCCCAGCGGTCCCGCCAGGCGGGGTCGAGCGGGACGTCGGCGGGCTCGCGCCGGTGCGAGGGGTGGACGGCGGTGTCGGTCATGACGGTCTCCAGTGGTCGTGGTGGTCAGGCCGGCTCAGCGCAGCCGGAGCGTGGCGAGGTCCAGGCGGCCCGCGTCGGCGAGCTGCCGGATGCGCTGCAGGCGCACGAACCGCGTGCCCTCGAAGTCCTCGGCCGTCAGGCCCCGGTCGGCGGCGTCCTTCCAGATCTCGCGGATGCCGTCGGGGACCGTCCAGGCCGGGGCCGCCGCGGGCAGCAGCGTGCGGATCTTGGTGAAGTCGACCCGGTAGTTGCGGGTGTCCGGCCCGGCGCCCTCGGCGAACGACACGGGCGCGCCGGTGATGTCGCTGACCTGCTCCGCGATCGTGCGGATCTGGACCACGTCCTCGTCCCGACCGACGTTGAACGCCTGGTCGTGCACGACGTCGCGCGGCGCCTCGAGCGCGGCGAGGAACGCGGTGGCGATGTCACGGGCGTGCACCAGCGGCCGCCACGGCGACCCGTCCGACTGCAGCCGCACCTCGCCGCGGGTGTACGCGGTGCCCGTGAGGTTGTTGACGACGATGTCGGCGCGCAGCCGCGGCGACGACCCGTACGCGGTGGCGTTGCGCAGGTAGGTCGGCGAGAACGAGTCGTCGGCGAGCGGCGAGATGAACTGCTCGGCCATGACCTTGCTCTCGCCGTACGGCGTCACCGGGTGGAACTCGCCGTCCTCCGCCACGGGCGCGTCGCCCCCCGCCCCGTACAGCGAGCACGACGACGAGAACAAGAAGCGGGGCACGCCCGCGTCCTTCGCCACCGACGCCATGTGCACCGCGCCGCGGGCGTTGACGTCGTACGTCGCCTCCGGGTTGAGGTGCCCGATCGGGTCGTTGGAGATCGCGGCGAGGTGGATCACCGCGTCGAAGCCCTCGAGGTCGGCGGGGGTCGCGTCGCGCACGTCTCCCGTACGCTGCTCGTACCCGCCGGGCTGCGCCCCGAAGTCGCAGCCGTCGTACCACCCGACGTCCAGCCCGACCACCTCGTGCCCCGCCTCGCGCAGCACGGGCACCATCACCGCCCCGAGGTAGCCTCGGTCACCATCGACGAGCACTCGCATGGTCCGTCCCCCGTCGTCGTCCTGCCGGTCCGGTCACGCACCGGGAGGCCGCGGACCGGTGGCTGTACAGCCGCCTCGACGCTAACCAGGCCCCGGCCGCGACCGTGAGGGGTGCCCGGGGTGAAAAGGCTCGTCGCCCGGGTGATTCCGCGCCGGCGACGTTCCCCGCCCGCACCCCGACGGCGAGGATCGGGAGCCATGAGGGTCCTGCGCATCTCCCACAGCGCGGTCGTCGACGCCTGGCGCGGCCGCGAGGCCGAGCTGCGCCGGCGGGGCGACCACGTGCGCGTCCTCACGGCCGCCGTCTGGGACGAGGGCGGCCGCGACGTGCGGCCCGCTCCCGGGCCGGACGAGGAGCTCGAGACCGCGCGCACGCTCGGCCGGCACCCCGCCCTCTTCCTCTACGACCCGCGGGCCCTGTGGCGGGTGCTCGGCGAGCGGTGGGACGTGCTCGACATCCACGAGGAGCCGGTCGCGCTCGCCACCGCCGAGATCCTCGGGATCCGTGCCGCGCGACGCCTCGTGGACGCGGCGCGCGGCCGCCGCACCCGCCCCGCGCCGTACCTCCTGTACTCCGCGCAGAACCTCCTCAAGCGGTACCCGTGGCCGTTCCGGGCGCTCGAGGCGGCCGCGCTGCGCGGCGCCGCCGCGGTCGTCACCTGCAACCACGACGCCGCCCGCATCGTGCGCTACAAGGGCGCCCGGGGGCTGGTGGAGCGCATCCCCCTCGGCCTGGACACGACGGCGTTTTCCCCCGGGGACGACCGGCCCCGGCGCGGCGGGCCGCGCACGCCGGGGCGGGTGCGCGTCGGGTACGCGGGGCGCCTCACGGCCCAGAAGGGGGTGGACGTGCTGCTCGCCGCCGTCGCCCGGGACGAGTCCCTGGACCTCGTGGTGGCGGGCGCCGGCCCGCAGGAGGCTCGGCTGCGGGAGTCCGCGGCCCCGCTCGGCGACCGCGTCACGTTCCTCGGCCCGCTCGACACCGGCGACCTGCCCGCCTTCTACCGCGGGCTGGACGTGCTCGTCGTGCCGTCGGTCGAGACCCCGGGGCTCGCCGAGCAGTTCGGGCGCGTCGCCGTGGAGGCGATGGCGTGCGGCACGCCGGTCGTGGCGACCCGGGTCGGGTCCGTGCCCGACGTCGTGGCCGGCGCGGGCGTGCTCGTCGCGCCGGGCGACCCCGACGCGCTGCTCGACGGCGTCCGGCAGGCCACCCGGCCCGAGACGGCGCGCGCGCTCCGCCTCGCCGGGCTGGACCGCGCGCGGGAGTGCTCGTGGCCCCAGGTCGCGGGGCGGTACCGCGACGTCTACGCACGGGTCAGCGGCACGATCAGCGGCACGATCAGCGGCACGACGGGGGACGAGGGCGGCGCCACCGTCCGGGCCCCGAGCCGGCGGGCGGCGCCCCGGGTGGAGGTGGTCGTCGTCGCCTACGGCAGCCCGGAGCTGCTGCACGCCGCGCTCGAGCCGCTCGCGGGGACGTTCCCGCTGACGGTCGTCGACAACTCGTCCGACCCCCGCCACCGCGCGCTCACCGAGGCCGTCGGCGGCGCCTACCACGACCCGGGCCGCAACCTGGGGTTCGCGGCGGCCGTCAACCTCGCCCTCGCGCACCGGCAGGACCCGGGGGCGGACGTGTTCCTCCTCAACCCGGACGCCGTCGTCGGGCCCGACACCGTCGTCGCGCTCCACGACGCCCTGCACGCGGACCCCGGCCTCGCGAGCGTCGGCCCGGCCCAGGTCGACGGCGCCGGCCGCCCGGGCCGCGTCGTCTGGCCGTTCCCCTCTCCCGCCCGCGCGTGGCTGGAGGCCGTCGGCCTGGGCCGCCTCCGGCTGCCGCGCGAGCGCACCTTCGTCATCGGCTCGGCGCTGCTGATCCGCGCCTCCGCGCTGCGCAGCGTGGGCGGGCTCGACGAGCGGTTCTTCCTCTACGCCGAGGAGACCGACTGGGCCTACCGCGCCGACCGGCGCGGCTGGCGGCACGCCGTCGTCCCCGCGACGCAGGTCGTCCACGCGGGCGCCGGCACCAGCACGGACACCTCCGTGCGCGAGCTGCACTTCCACGCGTCGCAGGAGCGCTACCTGCGCAAGCACTTCGGCGCGGCCGGCTGGGCCGCCGCCCGCGCCGGGCTCGTCGCCGGCGCGGTGGTGCGCTCCGCCGCCCTGCGCGGCCCGCGGCGGGAGACCGCGCTGCGACGGTTGCGCGCCTATCTCGCCGGCCCGGCCCTCCTGGAGGACCGCGGGGTGGCGGCCCCGTGAGCGCGGTCGGCTCGCGCCCGGTCCTGCGGGCGACGACGACGGCCACCACCTGGGCGGCCGTCCTCGTCGTCGCGGTCCTCGGCGTGACGTACGCGCTCGCCCAGGACCTCGGCCTGGGGGTGGCCGCCGCGGTCGTGGTCGCCCTCGCCGGCCTCGCCGTCTACGACCCGACGCTCGTGCCCGTGGTCGCGATGCCCGCGTTCGTCGTCGCCGAACGGGTCGGCGGCGACACCCTGAACATGACGCTCAGCGACGTGGTGCTGTTCGCGACCTTCTGGGTGGCCCTCGTCTTCTCGCCGCGCCCCTTCACCCCGGCGCTGCGGTCGATGCTGTGGCTCTCGGCGATCTACCAGCTCGCCTCCCTGTTCGCCGTCGTCGCCACCCCCTTCCGCCAGAACACGGTCGAGTGGTTCCACGCCTGGGTGCTCGTGGGCGGGGCGCTCGTCGTCGGCTGGGCGGTGGGCCGGGTCGGGCGCGCGACCCTCGGGCTGACGCTCGTCACCCTCGTCGTCCTGGTGATCGCGCTGAACGCCTGCGCGATCGGCGCCGTGCAGCTCGTCCAGGGGGACGTGTCCCCGGTCTACCCGAGCTGGCCGTTCCCGATGCACAAGAACCTCGCGGGGCCGATCTTCATGTCGGTCGCGCTCCTCGCGTTCGTCCGCCAGCCGTGGCTGCACTGGCCCGCGTGGTTCCGGATCCCCACGTTCTACGTGCTGGCCCTCGGCATGCTGGCCGTGCAGTCCCGGCAGGCCATCGTCGGCTTCGGGGTGGGGCTGCTCGTCCTCGCGCTGCGCCCGGGGCACGGGCGGCGGATCGGGCCTCGGCTGATGCTGCTCACGATGGCCCCGGCGGCGCTGTTCGTCGCCGCCCGGGTCCAGGAGGACCTGTCCGGCGACGACCCGTTCAACTCCACCGCGTTCCGGGCCGCCGGCATCGAGGGCGGCTTCGACGTCTGGCGCGAGAGCCCGTGGTTCGGCGCGGGCCTGCGCTGGTGGACCGCGGGGCCCGAGCCGGGGTTCCAGCCGCCGAACGCCGTCGCCGAGGTGCTCTCGTCCGTCGGGATCGTCGGCCTCGCCGGGTTCGCGATCCTCATGCTCGGCACCGTCGTGGTCGCGTGGCGGATGGACCCCCGGTACGGCACCCTCGCCGTCGCGCTGCTCGCGTCGCGGCTGGTCGCGAGCCAGTTCGACCAGTTCTGGGTGTCGATCATCGTGTCCCTGCCCTTCCTGCTGGTGGGCGTGTGCCTGGGCGTCGAGGGGCACGAGAAGGCACCGCCGGCCGTCTCGCCGACCATCGCGTCGACCCGCCCGGCCGGCCGGCCGGCGCCCGCCCTGCGGACGGAGTCGCCATGAGGATCACCCACGTCGTCGTGACCGACGCGTACGCCGGGGTCGAGGCCCACGTCGCGCGCCTCGCGCGAGCCCAGGCCGAGGCGGGCCACCACGTGACCGTGGTCGGCGGCGCGGTGGCGGCGATGCGCGGCGCGACCGGCGACGGCGTCGGGCTCCGGCCGGGGACGACGGTGGCCGAAGCGCGCCGGTCGCTCGCCGCGGGGGCCCGGCCCGACGTCGTGCACGCCCACATGACCGCGGCGGAGACGGCCGCCTGCCTCTGGGCGCCGGTGCTCGCGCGCCGCGTACCGCTCGTCGTCACCCGGCACTTCGCCCTCGTCCGCGGCCGCAGCCCCGCCGGCCGGGTCGCGGCGCGCGTCATCCGGCGGACGGTGGCCGCGCAGATCGCCATCAGCCGGTTCACCCAGGAGCGCATCGACGGGCCCAGCGAGGTCGTCGCGGCCGGCGTCGAGGAGCGGGCGCACCCGCGCGGGGCCGCGCTCAGGTCGCCCGTCGTGCTCGTCGCGTGCCGCCTCGAGCCGGAGAAGCGCGTGGACGCCGGCGTCCGCGCGTTCGCCGCGTCGGGCCTCGCCGACCGCGGCTGGCGCCTGGTGGTCGCCGGCTCGGGATCGCTCGAGGTCGCGACGAAGGAGCTGGTGGCGGGGCTCGGCCTCGACGGCGACGTCGACCTCCTCGGGCACCGCGACGACGTCGCCGACCTGATGGCGGACGCCGGCGTCCTGCTCGCGCCGACCCCCGGGGAGCACTTCGGGCTCAGCGTGCTCGAGGCCATGGCGAGCGGCGTCCCGGTGGTCGCCGACGGGTCCGGCGGGCACGTCGAGTCGCTCGGCGCCGCCGGGGAGCCCGGGCTGTACGCCTCCGGCGACGTCGACGACGCGGCGCGGCGCCTGCGCGCCCTGGCGGACGACCCCGCGCTGCGCGACCGCTACGGCGCGGCCCTGCAGGCACGGCAGCGGGCGGAGTTCTCCCTCGCGCACCAGGCCGCCGCCACCGAGCGGGTCTACCGGGGCGTGCTGCCGTGACCCCCTCGCACGAGACCGTCACCGGCCCCGACCTCGTCGTCCTGTCGCTCGAGCCGTGGGACGACGTCTGGCGGCGCAACCAGCACCTCGTCGCGGGCCTCCTGCGCTCGCGCCCCACCGCCCGGGTGCTCTTCGTCGAGCCCGTCCGCGACCCCCTGCACGCGCTGACCCGGGGCGCGTGGCCCCGGCCCGGGCGCGGGCTGCGGCCCGCCCCGGACGTCGACGGCGTCGGCCCGCGCCGCCTCTGGCTGCTCGAGCCGACCAAGCTGCTGCCCCGGAGGGTCGCCCCTG
>NZ_JBHVBO010000201.1:0-7136 GCF_042668085.1 Isoptericola sp. NPDC057391
CCGCACCCCTGCCTCCGGGGTGCGGGGCTCGGTCGCGCCCGGCCGGTCGTCCGGGAGCACGATCGACGCCTCCTACAGGGCCGCGTCGCCGTGCTCGCCGGTGCGCACGCGCACCACGTCGTCCAGCGTCGTGGTCCACACCTTGCCGTCCCCGATCCGGCCGGTCTGGGCGGCCTTGACGACGACGTCCACGACGGTCGGCGCGTCCTCGTCCGCGACGAGGACCTCCACGCGGACCTTGGGCACCAGGTCGACCGTGTACTCGGCGCCCCGGTACACCTCGGTGTGGCCCTTCTGGCGGCCGTAGCCGCTGGCCTCGCTGACCGTCATGCCGCGGATGCCGGCGGCCTCGAGGGCGGACTTCACGTCGTCCAGGCGGTGGGGCTGGACGACTCCGGTGACGAGCTTCATGCGCGGATCTCCCTCTTGATCTGGCCGCCGGCGGAACCCTGCGGGACGGTCTCGTACGCGGACTCGCTGTGCACCGCGAGGTCGATGCCCGCGACCTCCGACTCCTCGGGCACCCGCCAGCCCATGACCGCCTTGAGCGCGATCGCGACGAGGTAGGTGACGACGCCGGAGAAGACGATCGCGACGACGGCGATGATCGCCTGGACCGCGAGCTGGTTCAGGCCGCCGCCGTAGAACAGGCCGGTCTCGGTGGCGAGGAAGCCGATGGCGACGGTGCCCCAGAGGCCGGAGACGAGGTGCACGCCCACGACGTCGAGCGAGTCGTCGTAGCCCAGCCTGTACTTGAGGCCCACCGCGTAGGCGGAAAGGACGCCCGCGATCGCACCGACCGCGATGGAGCCCACCGGGCTGACCGAGCCGGCGGCCGGGGTGATCGCGACGAGGCCCGCGACGACGCCCGACGCGGCGCCGAGCGACGTGGCCGAGCCGTCTCGCAGCTTCTCGACCACGAGCCAGCCGAGGACGGCGGCCGCCGTGGCGACCGTGGTGTTGACCCAGGCGAGGCCGGCGAAGCCGTCGGCCGTGAAGGCCGAGCCGCCGTTGAAACCGAACCAGCCGAACCACAGCAGCGCGGCGCCCAGCATGACCAGCGGCAGGTTGTGCGGGCGCATCGGCTCCGAGCCGAAGCCCTTGCGCTTGCCCACCACCAGGGCGAGGACCAGCGCGGCCACGCCGGCGTTGATGTGCACCACCGTGCCGCCGGCGAAGTCGATCGGCGTCGCGATGGACGCGAACGGGCCGTCGCCGGACAGCAGGCCGCCGCCCCAGACCATGTGCGCCATCGGGAAGTAGCAGAGGGTCACCCACACGGCCACGAAGACCATCCAGGTGCCGAACTTGGCGCGGTCGGCGATCGCGCCCGAGATCAGGGCGACGGTGATGATCGCGAACGTGGCCTGGAAGCCCACGCCGACGATGCCCGGCACGCCGAAGTCGTCGATGGCGAACTCGCCGGCGGCGTCGTAGATCGCGCCGGACAGCCCGAACTGGTCGAACGGGTTGCCGACGATCCCGCCGAGGTCGGCGCCGTAGGACATCGACCAGCCCCACAGCACGTAGACGACGCCGACGACGGCCATCGCGCCGAACGACATCATCATCATGTTCAGCACGGACTTGCCGCGCACCATCCCGCCGTAGAAGAGCGCGAGTCCAGGGGTCATCAGGAGCACGAGAGATGCCGACATCAGCATCCACGCGGTTGCTCCGGTGTCCAGCTCCATGAGTTGTTCCTCCCTCACCAGCCGGGCGGCCGGGTCGGGCACTACCGTGGTCGGGCGGGGTTTCCGCTGGACTGTTCTTGTGTTTCGCGGGTGTGACAAGGCCCCGTCACGCGTCAACTTTGCGTAACGGGGCCTCGCCGGGGCCTCCTGCTCCGGCGCCCGCTCAGCCGAGCAGGCCGTCGACGAACTGCTCGGGGTCGAACGGCGCCAGGTCGTCGGGCCCCTCGCCCAGCCCGACCAGCTTGACCGGCACGCCGAGCTCGCGCTGCACGGCCACGACGATGCCGCCGCGGGCGGTGCCGTCGAGCTTGGTGAGCACGATGCCGGTGACGCCCGCGACCTCGCCGAACACGCGCGCCTGGTTGAGGCCGTTCTGCCCGGTCGTGGCGTCCAGCACGAGCAGGACCTCGGCGAGCGGCGCCTCGCGCGCGATGACGCGGGTGATCTTGCCGAGCTCGTCCATGAGCCCCGCCTTGTTCTGCAGGCGGCCCGCGGTGTCGACGAGGACGACGTCGGTGCCCTCGGCCTTGCCGCGCTTCACGGCGTCGAACGCGACGGCGGCGGGGTCGGCGCCGTCGCGGTCCGACCGGACCGTCTCGACGCCCACCCGGGCGCCCCAGGTCTGCAGCTGGTCGGCGGCCGCCGCGCGGAACGTGTCGGCCGCGCCGAGCACGACCGACCGGTCCCCGGCGACCAGCACGCGCGCCAGCTTGCCGACCGTCGTCGTCTTGCCCGTGCCGTTGACGCCCACGACCAGCACGACGGCGGGCAGCCGCTCGCCGTCCTCGCCGACCGGGCCGGTCGTGGCGACCTCCCGGTCCAGCGCCGGGTCGACGACCTTGAGCAGCTCCTCGCGCAGCAGCTCGCGCACGGCCTTCGGGTCGCGCACGCCGAGCACGCGCACACGGGTGCGCAGGGCCTCCAGGAGCTCCTCCGCGGGACCGGCGCCGATGTCGGCGAGCAGCAGCGTCTCCTCGAGCTCGTCCCAGTCGTCCTCGGTGAGGTGGTCGCGGGACAGCACGCTCAGCAGGCGTGCGCCCAGCGGCGAACCGGACCGGGCGAGGCGGTCGCGCAGCCGGACGAGGCGGCCGGCCACCGGCTCCGGCGTCTCGAGAGCGGGCGCCGCCGGTTCGACGGCGGTCTCGGGCGGCGCGACCGTCGTCGGGCCCGCCGCCCGGCCGACGTCCAGATCGACGTCCTGATCGACCTGCTCGTCGAGGTGCTCGTCGACGAGGTGGTCGGTGCGACGGCGGCGGGACCGCGGGACGAGCAGGGCGGCACCGCCGCCGACCACGACGACGACACCGAGGAGGATCCAGAGCCAGAGCTGATCAGTCACGCGCACAGTCTCCCAGAACGGCGCGGCGGAGCCGCCCGCGGGTGCCCCGGCAGGGCGGGGTCACTCCGGCTTGCGGACGGTCCCCACGTGCCACGAGCTCCGCGCTTGCAGCCGTGCCCGGTGCAGGGCCTCGGTGAGCTCTTCCGGGTCGACGTAGCCCGGGGCGTCCTCGACCGTGGCGGCGAAGAACTCGTCCATGCCGGTCTCGACCGGGGCGGGGGGCGCGACGCGCTTGCGGCGCAGCCCGGACCGGAAGTCGCGGAGGAAACGACCGAGGCCCGGGGCCTCGTCGTCCTGACCCTCACGACGCTCCATGACGTTGGCCACGAGGAACACCACCGCGGCGAGAACGAGGGACCCGAGGACCCAGAGGACGAACGTGAGCATGGCGCTATTCTCCCCGCGCATCGACGGTCTCGCGCATCCGCTGGGAGATGACGGTCGTCACACCGTCGCCGCGCATCGTCACGCCGTACAGCGCGTCCGCGACCTCCATCGTGCGCTTCTGGTGGGTGATGACGATGAGCTGGGAGTCCTCCTGCAGCTCGCGGAAGATCTCGAGCAGCCGCCCGAGGTTCACGTCGTCGAGCGCCGCCTCGACCTCGTCCATCACGTAGAACGGGCTGGGGCGCGCCTTGAAGATCGACACGAGGAACGCGACCGCCGTGAGCGACCGCTCCCCGCCGGACAGCAGCGACAGCCGCTTGACCTTCTTGCCCGCCGGCCGCGCCTCGACCTCGATCCCCGTGGTGAGGAGGTCGCCCGGGTCGGTGAGCACCAGGCGCCCCTCGCCGCCCGGGAAGAGCCGGCCGAAGACCCGCTCGAACTGCTCCGCGGTGTCGCGGAACGCCTCCGCGAAGACCTGCTGCACCCGCTCGTCGATCTCCTCGACGATGTGCAGCAGGTCCTGACGGGACTTCTTGAGGTCCGCGAGCTGCTCCGTGAGGAACTGGTGCCGCTCCTCGAGCGCCGCGAACTCCTCCAGCGCGAGCGGGTTGACCGCCCCGATGCGGGCGAGCGCGCGCTCCGCCGTCGCGAGCCGCTTCTCCTGCTCCGCGCGGACGTAGGGCACGGGCTCCGGGTCCGGGTCCTCCTCGGCGGCGTCGGCGGGGCGCGCCACCGGCACGTCGTGGTGCGGGCCGAACTCCTCGACCAGGACCTCGGGGTCGCTGCCCAGCTCGTCCACCGCCCGGGCCTGCAGCTGCTCGAGCCGCGCCACCTGCTGGGCGCGTGCCACCTCGTCGCGGTGCGCGACGTCGGTGAGGTCGCGCAGCTCGCCCGCGAGGCGGTCGGCGTCCGTGCGGACGGCCTCGAGCTCCTGCTGCCGCGCACCCCGCTCCTCGTCGGCGGCGGCGCGCTCGGCCTGGGCCCGCCCGATCGAGCGGGCGAGGACGGCGAGGGCGGTACCCGCGTCGTCGCGCACCGCGGCCGCCGTCCGCGCCTCGGCCGCGCGCTGCACGGCCCGCCGCTCCGCCTTCTCCCGCGCGGCGCGCTCCTGCGCGGCGGCGCGCGCGAGGCCCTGCGCGCGGCCGGCGACGGCGCGCGCCCGCTCCTCGCTGGTGCGCAGCTCCAGCCGCGCCTCGGTCTCCGCGGCGCGTGCGGCGGTGGCGGCCTCCTGCGCCGCCTCACGGGCGGCCTGCGCCTCGGCCACCTGCTCCTGCGACTGCGCCGGCTCGGCCTCGGCGACCTCGAGCCGCCGCGTCAGCTCCGCGAGCTCCGCCGCGTCGGCCTCCCGGCGCTCGGCCGCCTGCGCCAGCGTCGCCCGGTGCCGCTCGGCCTCCGCGAGCGCCGAGCGGTGGGCCGCGCCGAGGGTCCCGAGCTGCTCCGCGACGGCGGCGAGCGCCGCGTCGGACTCGTGCAGGCGCGCGAGCGTGTCGTCGTGGGTGGACTGCGCGGCCTCGAGCCGCTCGCGCGCCCCGACCAGCTCGAAGCGGCAGCGCTCGCCGCGGGCGGCCGCGTCGTCGAGCCCCTCCTTGGCCTCGTCGAGCGCGGACGTCAGGTGCAGCACGCTCGGCGCGGCCGCGGAGCCGCCCCAGGCCCGCGCCGCGCCCAGCAGGTCGCCCGCCCGCGTCACGGCCACGACGCGGGGCGCCGCCTGCACCAGGGCGCGCGCCTGGGCCAGGTCGTCCACCACGACGACGTCGCGCAGCAGCGCGCGCAGCGGGGCGGCCGCAGGACCCGCCACCGTGACCACGTCGGCCGCGCGCCGCGCGCCGTCGGGCAGGTCCGCGGGGACCGCGGACTCTCCCGGCGCTCCCGCGTCCGCGCCGCCCACGACGAGGCCGGCCCGGCCGGCGTCGTCGTCGCGCAGGCGGCGCAGCGCGTCGACGGCCGCGTCGAGGTCGCGCACGGCCACGGCGTCCGCGACCGGGCCGAGGGCGGCCGTCACCGCGTCCTCGTACCCGGGCTCGACGCCGAGCAGCGCGGCGACCGAGCCGAGCACGTCGGGCGCGGCGTCCGCGAGCAGGGCGCCCGCGCCGTCCTTCCGGTCGAGGCTGAGCTCGAGCGCCTCGACCCGCGCGCTCCAGGTCGCCCGGTCGCGCTCCGCCTCGGCCGCGCGGGTCTCGAGGTCCTGCACCGCCGCCTGCGCCTCGGCGAGCGCCGCCGTCGCCTCCTCGTGCCGCGCGTCGAGGTCCTCCTCGCCCTCCTCGGCGCCCACGACCTGCACCTCGAGCGCGCCGAACTCGCGCGCCGCCTCCTCCGCACGGCGCTCGGCCTCCGCCACGACCTCGCGGACGCGCTCCAGCTCGGCGTCGCCGGCCTCGACGCGGCTGCGGCGCGCGGCCACCTGCCCGGAGAGCCGGGCGAGGCCCTCGCGCCGGTCCGCCGCGCCGCGGTGCAGGGTCGCGAGCTCGCGCTCCGCGGCGTCCGCCGCCTTCTCGGCGTCGGTGCGGGCGGCGACCGCGGACTCGAGCGCGGCGCGCGCGAGCTCGACCTCCCGGGTCAGCTCGGCCTCGGTGGCACGCGCGCGCTCGGCCTGGGCCTCCAGGTCGGCCGGGTCCTGGCCGCGGTGCTCCGGCTCGGTGGCGCCGAGCAGGCGCACCCGCTCGTCGGCGAGCGTGGCGAGGCCCCGCAGCCGCTCGCGCAGCGCGCTCAGCGCGTGGAAGGCGTCCGCCGCACGGCCGGCGTCCGCGACCGCGGCGGACGCCGCGACCTCGAGGCGGGCCAGGTGCTCGCGCGCCCGCTCCAGCCCCTGCTCCGTCTCCCGCTGCCGCTCGCGCAGCGCCGCCTCGTCGGCCCGCTCCTGGGCCATCTGGGCGGTGAGCTGGGCCAGGTCGTCCGCGAGCAGACGGGCCTTGGCGTCACGCAGGTCGGCCTGGACGGTGCGGGCCTTGCGCGCCGCCTCGGCCTGCCGCCCGAGCGGGCCGAGCTGGCGGCGCAGCTCCGCGGTGAGGTCGGTGAGGCGGGCGAGGTTGCCCTGCATCGCCTCGAGCTTGCGCAGCGCCTTCTCCTTGCGCTTGCGGTGCTTGAGGACGCCGGCCGCCTCCTCGACGAAGCCGCGCCGGTCGTCGGGCGTGGCCCGCAGCACGGCGTCGAGCTGGCCCTGCCCCACCACGACGTGCATCTCGCGCCCGATGCCCGAGTCGCTCAGCAGCTCCTGGATGTCCAGCAGGCGGCAGGAGCTGCCGTTGATCGCGTACTCCGACCCGCCGCTGCGGAACAGCGTGCGGGTGATCGTCACCTCGGTGTAGTCGATCGGCAGCGCACCGTCGGTGTTGTCGATCGTGAGGGACACCTCGGCCCGGCCGAGCGGCGGGCGGCCGGCGGTGCCGGCGAAGATGACGTCCTCCATCTTGCCGCCGCGCAGCGACTTGGCGCCCTGCTCCCCCATCACCCACGACAGCGCGTCGACCACGTTCGACTTGCCCGAGCCGTTCGGCCCGACGACGCACGTGATGCCCGGCTCGAGGCTCAGCGTCGTCGCCGAGGCGAACGACTTGAAGCCGCGGAGCGTGAGCGTCTTGAGGTGCACCCGGCGAGCCTAACCGCCGGATGCCGCGGATCCGCGGAACTACGCCGCTCCCCCGCCCCGTCCGCGAGATAGAGAGGGGATTCCGCCGAGATAGAGAAGCGACGCGCCTGGTGACCAGGCCCGTCGCTTC
>NZ_JBHVBO010000202.1:0-7090 GCF_042668085.1 Isoptericola sp. NPDC057391
GATCCTCAAACGGGCCGTTTGAGGATCAAGTCAGCACGCTCGATGCATCCAGTGGGTCAGCCCGCCGTGACCGACGACGCCGGGCGCAGGCGCTCGACCGCCTCGACGCACTGCCGGGCGATGGCGAGCTCCTCCATGGTGGGGATCACCATGACCAGCGTCGACGTCCAGTCGGGCGAGATGATGCGCTCGTCCCGCCTCGACGCCGAGTTGCGCTCCGGGTCGACGGCGATGCCCATGCCCTCGAGGCCCGCGCAGACGGCGGCGCGGACCGCGGCGTCGTTCTCGCCGACGCCCGCGGTGAAGGCGATGACGTCCACCCGGCCCAGCAGGGCGGCGTAGGCGCCCACGTACTTCTTCAGGCGGTGGACGTAGACGTCGAACGCGAGCGCGGCCGCCTCGTCGCCGTCGTCGATGAGGCGCCGCAGCTCGCGGAAGTCGTTCACCCCCGACAGGCCCAGCATCCCCGAGCGCTTGTTGAGCAGCGTGTCGAGCTCGTCGATGCCCATCTCGGCGTTGCGGGCCAGGTGGAAGACGACGGCCGGGTCGATGTCGCCGGACCGGGTGCCCATCACGAGGCCCTCCAGCGGCGTGAGCCCCATGGACGTGTCGATCGGGACGCCGCCCGCCACCGCCGACGCGGACGCCCCGTTGCCCAGGTGCAGCACGATCGTGTGCAGGTCCTGCACCCGGCGGCCCAGCACGCGCGCCACCTTGCCCGCCACGTACTGGTGGCTGGTGCCGTGGAAGCCGTACCGGCGCACGTCGTACTCCTGCGCGACCTTGCGGTCGATGGCGTACGTGTACGCCTCGGCGGGCAGCGCGGAGAAGAACGCCGTGTCGAAGACGGCGACGTGCGGGACGTCGGACAGCAGCTCGCGCGCCACCCGGATGCCCTGCACGTTGGCCGGGTTGTGCAGCGGCGCGAGCGGCACGAGCGCGTCGATGCGGGCCACGACGTCGTCGTCCACCACGACCGGGCCGGAGAACTCGGCCCCGCCGTGCACCACGCGGTGCCCGACGGCGTAGATGCCGGCGTCCGCGAGGCGCGGCCCGATCTCGTCGAACAGGCCCAGCGCGATCCGCAGCGCCTCGCCGTGGTCCGGCACCTCCAGCTCGCGGCGGGTCTTGTTGCCCGCGAACGTGTGCGTGACGATGCCGGACGGCTCGCCGATGCGCTCGATGGTGCCGGCCGCGATCGCCTCCCCGCCCACGGGGTTGACGAGCTGGTACTTGAGCGACGACGAGCCCGAGTTGAGCACCAGCACGGAGCCGTGCGCCCCGTACGCGCTGTACGGGTTGGGCCGCTCGGCCTCGGGGACGATGCTCATGCGGAGGCCTCCTGTGCCTGGGTCGACGGGGCCGGGAGCGACTGCGCCTGGATCGCCGTGATGGCGACCGTGTTGACGATGTCGGCGACCAGCGCGCCGCGCGACAGGTCGTTGACCGGCTTGTTCAGGCCCTGCAGCACCGGGCCGACGGCGACCGCGCCGGCCGAGCGCTGCACGGCCTTGTAGGTGTTGTTGCCGGTGTTGAGGTCCGGGAAGACGAACACCGTCGCCTGCCCGGCCACCGACGACTCCGGCAGCTTGGACTTCGCGACCGACGCGTCCACGGCGGCGTCGTACTGGATCGGCCCCTCGACGGACAGGTCGGGACGGCGCTCGCGGACCAGCCCGGTCGCGGTGCGCACCTTGTCGACGTCCGCGCCGGAGCCCGACGTGCCCGTCGAGTACGACAGCATCGCGACCTTCGGGTCGACGCCGAACTGCGCCGCCGTCGCCGACGACGAGATGGCGATGTCCGCGAGCTGCTCTGCCGTCGGGTCGGGGATCACCGCGCAGTCGCCGTACACCAGCACCCGGTCCTGCAGGCACATGAGGAACACCGACGACACCACGGAGACGCCCGGCTGGGTCTTGACGATCTCGAACGACGGCCGGATGGTGTGCGCCGTCGTGTGCGCGGCGCCCGACACCATGCCGTCCGCGAGGCCGAGGTGCACCATCATCGTGCCGAAGTACGACACGTCGGTGACGATCTCCCGGGCCCGCTCGACCGTCATGCCCTTGTGGGCGCGCAGCTGCGCGTACTCCGCGGCGAACCTCTCCACGTGCTCCGGGTCGGTGGGGGAGAGCACCGTGGCGTCGGCGATGTCGAGGCCGAGCTCGGCCGCGCGGGCGCGGATCGCCGTCTCGTCGCCGAGGATCACCAGGTCCGCGATGCCGCGGGCCAGCACGGTGGACGCGGCCCGCAGGATGCGGTCGTCGTCGCCCTCGGGCAGCACGACGCGGCGCCGGTCGCCACGCGCCCGCTCGATGAGCTCGTACTCGAACATCAGCGGCGTGACGACGCGCGTGCGCGGCAGGTCCAGGCGGGCCAGCAGCGCCGCGCCGTCCACGTGCTGCTCGAACAGGGCGCGCGCGACGTCGATCTTGCGCGTCGAGGCGACCGTGACGTAGCCGTGCGTCTCCGCCGCGCGCCGGGCCGCCTGGAACGTGTCGAGCGCGGTGGCGACCACCGGGACGCGCGGCCCGAGCGCCGACAGCAGCTGCGCGATCACGCCGCGCGGCACGTACCCGCCGGTGAGCACGATGCCCGCCAGGGACGGGAACGTGGCGGCGGAGTGCGCGGACAGCAGGCCGAGCAGCACGTCCGAGCGGTCGCCGGGCAGGATGACGACGGCGCCGTCGGACAGGTGGTCGAGCACGTGCTCGAACGACATCGCCCCGACGATGACCTCCAGCGCCTCGCGGCCCAGCAGGTCGGCGTCGCCGAGCATGAGCGTGCCCTCCACGGCCTCGGCCAGGCGGCCGACCGTGGGCGCGTGCAGGAACGGCTCCTCGGGGATCGTCCACACGGGCAGGTCGACGTCGCCGACCAGCGCCGTGGCGCCCGCGGCGAGCACCCGCGGGGGGCACCGGTTCACCACGACGCCCACGGGCTGCGCGTGGTTGGCGTGCAGCTCCGACAGGCTGAGGCGTACCAGCGCGCGCACGTCCTCCGGCGAGCGCTCGCGGCCGGAGGCCACGAGCAGCACCGGGGCGCCGAGGTTGGCCGCCACGCGCGCGTTGAACGCCAGCTCCGTGGCGCCCGCGACGTCCGTGTAGTCCGTGCCGACCACGACGACGGCGTCGCACCGCTCCGCGACCGCGTGGTAGCGGTCGAGGATGCGGGCGAGCGCGGCCTCCGGGTCGGCGTGCACGTCGTCGTAGGTGACGCCGACCGCGTCCTCGTACGTCAGGTCGACGCCGTCGTGCGCGAGCAGCATCTCCAGCACGTGGTCGCGTGGGGCGTCGCCCCCCGCGTCCGACGCCGGCGGCGACGGGACGCGGGAGACGGCGCGGAACACCCCGACGCGCGAGACCTGCCGGACCAGCAGGTCCAGCACGCCCAGCGCGACCGTCGACTTGCCGGTCTCGCCCTCGGGGGAGGCGATGTAGAGAGAACGGGTCGTGCTCGTCACTCGTTGTCGCCGCCCGTCGCCGCCGCGGCGTCGTACTGGGGCCCGCCGTTCTCGGTGCCCGTCTCGCCGACGTCCGGCCACACCCAGTCGCGCACCTCGGGGATGTCCTCGCCGTGCTCACGGGTGTACTGCCGCGCCGCGAGGCGGGCGTCGACCATCTCCTGGCGCAGGCCCGCGTACCGCGAGCGCAGCGCCGGCACCCGGTCGATGACGTCGACGACGAGGTGGTACCGGTCGATGTCGTTGAGCATCGCCATGTCGAAGGGCGTCGTCGTGGTGCCCTCCTCCTTGTACCCGCGCACGTGGATGTTGGGGTGGTTGGTGCGCCGGTACGTGAGGCGGTGGATGAGCCACGGGTAGCCGTGGTAGTTGAAGATCACCGGCTTGTCTGCCGTGAACAGGGTGTCGAAGTCCTTGTCCGACAGGCCGTGCGGGTGCTCCTTCTCGTCCTGCAGCCGCATGAGGTCGACGACGTTCACCACCCGGACCTTGAGGTCCGGGATGCGGTGGCGCAGGATGTCGGCCGCCGCGAGCACCTCGAGCGTGGGCACGTCGCCCGCGGCGCCGAGCACGACGTCCGGGTCCTCGCCCTCCACCTCGGTGCCCGCCCACTCCCAGATGCCCAGGCCGCGCGTGCAGTGCGCGATCGCCTGCTCCATCGTGAGGAACTGCGGCGCCGGCTGCTTGCCCGCCACCACGACGTTCACGTACTGGCGCGAGCGCAGGATGTGGTCGTAGGTGCTCAGCAGGGTGTTGGCGTCCGGCGGCAGATACACCCGGACGATCTCGGCCTTCTTGTTCACGACGTGGTCGATGAAGCCCGGGTCCTGGTGGCTGAAGCCGTTGTGGTCCTGGCGCCACACGTGGCTGGAGAGCAGGTAGTTGAGGCTCGCGACCGGGCGCCGCCACGGGATGTGGTTGGTGACCTTGAGCCACTTGGCGTGCTGGTTGAACATCGAGTCGACGATGTGGATGAAGGCCTCGTAGCTGGTGAACAGCCCGTGCCGCCCCGTGAGCAGGTAGCCCTCCAGCCAGCCCTGGCACTGGTGCTCGCTGAGCATCTCCATGACGCGCCCCGCGCGGGCCAGGTGCTCGTCGACGTCCGGGCCGAAGAAGTCCGCGTTCCACTGCTTGTCGGTGACCTCGTAGACCGCCTGTAGGCGGTTCGACGCCGTCTCGTCCGGGCCGAAGATGCGGAAGTTGTCGGGGTTGAGGCGCACGACGTCGGTGAGCCACTGGCCCAGCACGCGCGTCGCCTCCGCGACCGCGCCGCCCGGGGCCTCGACGTCCACCGCGTAGTCGCGGAAGTCCGGCAGGCGCAGGTCCTTGAGCAGCAGCCCGCCGTTGGCGTGCGGGTTGGCGCTCATCCGCAGCTCGCCCGTCGGCGCCTGGTCGGCGATCTCGTCGAGGAGCCTGCCGTGCTCGTCGAACAGCTCCTGGGCCCGGTACGACTCGAGCCAGCCGCGCAGCACCTCCAGGTGCTCCGGGGTGTCCCGGGCGCTCGCGAGCGGCACCTGGTGGGCGCGCCACGAGTCCTCGGTCTTCTTGCCGTCGATGACGGGCGGGCACGTCCAGCCCTTCGGCGTGCGGAACACGATCATCGGCCACGCGGGCCGCTCGTCGTTGCCCGCCGCGGCCTCGGCCTTGATGCGCGCGATGTGGTCGAGCACCTCGTCGAGGAGCTGCGCGAACCGTGCGTGGGCCGCCGCGTGGTCCTCGCCGTCGAACCCGCCGACGAAGAAGTACGGGGTGTGGCCGTAGCCGATCATGAGGTCGCGCAGCTCGTCGTCGCTGATGCGGCCGAGCACCGTCGGGTTGGCGATCTTGTACCCGTTGAGGTGCAGGATCGGCAGCACGACGCCGTCGTCGACGGGGTTGACGAACTTGTTGGAGTGCCAGCTGGTCGCCAGCGGACCCGTCTCGGCCTCGCCGTCGCCCACGACGGCCGCGACCAGCAGGTCCGGGTTGTCGAACGCCGCGCCGTACGCGTGGCTGAGCGCGTAGCCGAGCTCGCCGCCCTCGTGGATGGACCCCGGCGTCTCCGGGGCCACGTGCGACGGGATGCCGCCCGGGAACGAGAACTGCCGGAACAGCCGCCGCAGGCCCTCGTCGTCCTGCGTGATGTCCGAGTACGTCTCGGAGTAGGTGCCCTCGAGGTAGGTGTTCGCCACCAGCCCGGGGCCGCCGTGGCCGGGGCCCGCGACGTAGATCGTGGACTGCCCGCGCTCCTTGATCGCCCGGTTGAGGTGCGCGTACAGGAAGTTCAGGCCCGGCGTCGTGCCCCAGTGCCCGAGCAGGCGGGGCTTCACGTGGTCGCGGGTGAGGGGCTCGCGCAGCAGGGGGTTGTCCAGCAGGTAGATCTGCCCGATGGACAGGTAGTTCGCCGCCCGCCACCACCGGTCGATCCGGTCGATCGTCTCCGCCGAGAGCTCGGTGCCGTCGCCGGCACGCCACGGCGTGGAGCTGACGTTCGGGGTGGTCGTGGTGCTCATCACACGCTCCTGGGGCTCGGGGAAGACCGGCGCCTTCATTCCACCGCACCCGGTGCCCGAATGCAGCATGACCGGCGAGGTCAGAGGACGTGACGTCGATCTGGCGAGGTGTCAGGTGCTCCCGGCGCACGGATTCCTGGGCTGGGCGCCGGGCCGATTACGGTGGTGCCGTGCCCAGCCCCCAGCCCGCCCGCAGGTCGTTCTGGGCGGTCGCCCTCCAGCCCCGCATGATCGGGATCCTGCTCCTCTTCCTGCTCGCGGCCGCCGTGTGCGGCCGCCTCGGCGTGTGGCAGCTCGACCGCGCCTACCAGCGCGCCGAGCTCGCCGCCCAGCAGGAGGCGGCCGAGGAGGCAGCGCACGGGCCGGAGGCGCTGGGCGACCTGCTGCCGCCGCAGACGTCGTTCCCGGGCGAGCTGGTGGGCACCGAGGCGTGGGTGACGGGGGAGTACGAGCCCGAGGGGCAGATGCTCGTCGCCGGACGTGCGCTCGACGGCCGCACGGGTTACCTGGTCCTCACGCCGTTGCGGGTGACCGACGACGGCACGGGCGGCGCGTCGTGGGCGGACCTGTCGGGGCCGCCCGTGCTGCCCGTCGTCCGTGGCTGGGTGGACTCGCCCGCCCCCGGCGACGCGGCGCTCGACGTCCCCGAGGGCGAGGTGCGCGTCACCGGGTGGCTGCAGGCGTCGGAGTCCGTGCAGGAGGGCGGCGAGCCGCTGCCCGACAACCCGGACGGCCCGCCGCTCATCGACTCCATCTCCACCGGCGCGCTGGTGAACACGTGGGGCGGGCCGATCTACTCCGGGTACGCCGTGCTCACGACGTCCGCCCCCGCGCAGGCGACCGTCGCCGAGGGCGGCCCCGCCCCGCTGCCGCGCCCCGTGCTCGAGGGCAGCGACGGCGTCAACCTGCAGAACCTCTTCTACGCGCTGCAGTGGTGGGTGTTCGGGCTGTTCGCCGTGCTGCTGTGGATCCGGCTCGTGCGCGACGAGGCCGCCGGGACGAGGCGCGGCAGCCATGACGGCTCCGACGACCCCGTGGGCACCGGGATCGCCGGCCTGCCCGGCTGACCTGCTCTTGAATCGTGCGTGCTGAATTGATCCTCAAACCGGCCGTTTGAGGATCAATTCAGCAC
>NZ_JBHVBO010000203.1:0-7066 GCF_042668085.1 Isoptericola sp. NPDC057391
GGGTGCGGTGCGTCGCGCGGCCTCAGCGCACGCGGTGCCCGGCCCCGGTGATCGTGGCGCGCACCAGCTCGTCCATGGAGTCGAGGAACGGCTCCTCGTCCAGCAGCCGGTGGTCGACGGCCGCGACGGACAGCTCCGTGCAGCCGAGCACGACGACGGACGCGCCGCGCTCCACGAGCCGGGCCGCCACGCCGCGCAGCGCGTCCGGGTCCGCCGGCCGGCCGGCCTTGACCTGGTCGTAGATCACCGCGTTGACGACGTCCTGGTCCGCCGCGTCGGGGACGACGACGTCCACCCCGTGGGCGGCGAACGCGTCGTCGTACACCTTCGACGCGACCGTGCCCGCCGTGGCCAGCAGGCCGACGCGCCGCAGGCCGGGCACCCGCTCGCGCGCCGCCGCGACCGTCACGTCGATGATCGAGACGAACGGCACGGTGACGGCGTCGAGCACCTGCTGGGTGAAGTAGTGCGCGGTGTTGCACGGCATGACGAGGAACTGCACGCCGAAGTCCTGCAGACGCCGCGCGTCCCGCGCGAGCACGGGCCCCGGGTCGGCGGGCGACCGGCCGAGCACGAAGTCCGTGCGGTCCGGGATGGTCGCGTGGTTGAGCACGACGAGGTCCACGTGGTCCTGGTCCCGCTCGGCGTCGGTGCGCTGCACCACCCGCTGCAGGAAGTAGGCCGTGGCCAGCGGGCCGACGCCGCCGATGACGCCGACGGGTCGGTCCTCGACCGTCCCGTCGGCGCCCTCGACGACGCGCTCGCCCTCCGAGGTCACGCGCCCTCCCGCGCGCCCTGCGGCGCGGCGGGCCCCGTCCAGGCGAGCGCCCGCGACTGCGCCACCGGGTAGTGCCGGGCGTACTTGCGGAACTGGTTGAGCTGCGCCACCAGCAGGTACGCGACCCGCCGCGGGTCCCACTCCTTGCGGTACCACAGCGGGTTGGACGCGCGGCGCGTCAGCTGCAGGCGGCGCGTGCGGGTCCGGGTCGCGGGGTCCGCGACGTAGCGGCGCAGCAGGGCGCCGGGCAGCACCGTGTACAGGTGCTCGGTGGTCACCTCGCCGTCGCCGGAGAGCGGGACGTCGGGCCCGAGCACCGCGCGCGGGTCCGGGTCGAGGCCCCGCAGGTGCTCGTGCACGTAGAACTTCACGGGGTTCGCACCCGTCGACGTCACGTAGTAGTTCGAGCGGCCCAGGCGCGGGTTGAGCTCGAAGAACACGTACCGCCCGTCGCGCGGGTCGTACTTGAGGTCGAAGTTCGCGACGCCGGTCCAGCCGACGTGCTCGAGCAGGCGGCGTGCCTGCTCCACGACCTCGGTCTGGGTGCCCGTGACGATCGCGGCCGGGTTCCCGAGCGCGCCGGGCGCGTGCTCCTCGAGCAGCACATGCCCGAAGGAGGAGAACCGCACCTTGCCCTGCGCGTCGCTGTAGCAGGTGAGGATCCGCATGCCGGAGTCGTCGCCCGGAATGTAGTCCTGCACGACGAACGAGCCGACGTAGCCGGCGTCCTTCACCCGCGCGAGCAGGTCGAGCAGCTCGGCGCGCGTGTCCACGAGGAAGACCTTCTTCTTCCCCGCGAACTCGACGTCGTGGTAGGCCGCCGTGCTGGCCGCCTTGGCGATCACGGGGAACGTCAGCCCGCTCGTGTCCGGCTCGGCGCCCGACGCGACGTCGTGCACGACCGTCGTCGGGTGCGCGAGGCCGAGCTCGGCGCACAGTGCCCCGAACTCCTCCTTGTCGGTGAGCCGCAGCAGCAGCTCCTCGCCGACATAGGGCACCAGGTAACGGTCCTCGAGACGGTCGCGGTGCTGCACCAGCATCCGCACGAGCCAGTCGGCGGAGCCCACGACGACGAGGTCGGCGTCGGTGTGCTCGTCGGCGATGCGGCGCAGGCGCGCCACGATCGCCTCGGGGTCGTCGATCTGCGGCTCCGCGACGTGCGTGAGGATGCGCGAGTGCCGCACCAGGCCCGTGGACGCGCCGGACACGACCACGGAGCGCACGCCGTACGCCTCGTGGAACGCCCGGGCCAGGCTGTAGGCGCCGATGTCGCCGCCCAGGACGACGGGCTGCAGCCGCCGCTGCGGGGTCTGCGTCACGAGGTCTCCTTCGTCACGGCCGTCGCGCCGGCCGCGGTGTCGGCCGCCGTGTTGGCTGCATAGTTCCGGCGCAGCGCCTCGATCGGGTAGAACTGCCGGTACTTGCGCACGTGGTTGAGCATCGCCGTGAGCACGTACAGCCGGCGACGGGGCGACGCGTCCGCCCGGTAGCGCAGCGGGTGCACGGTACGGCCCGAGCGCTGCAGCCGCACGACGCGGGCGTGCAGCTGGGGATCCAGCACGTACGAGCGCAGCAGGCGCTTCGGCACGACGGCGTAGAGCACCTCGCGGTCCGCCGTCACCGGCTCGCGGCGCACGCCGTGCACGACGTCGTCCACCAGGGCCTCGGTCGGGTTCTGCCCGCCCGCGGTGAGGTAGTAGTTGTTCCGCCCGATGCGCGGGTTCTGCTCGAAGAACTTGAACACGCCGTCGCGCGGGTCGAGCTTGACGTCGAAGTTCGCGAACCCGCGCCACCCCGTGTGCTCGAGGATCCGCTGGGCGGCGTCGAGGATCTCGTCGATCGGCTCGACGATCATCGCCGACGGGTTGCCCCGCGCGGCCGGCGTGCGCTCCTCGAGGAGCACCTGCGCCGAGGACCGCAGCGTGACCCGCCCGCTCGAGTCGGCGTAGGCCGTGACGGACCGCATGCGCGTGTCGTCGCCCGGGATGTTCTCCTGCACGAGGAAGCGGCCGCGGAAGCCGGCCTCGCGCAGCGAGATCATCAGCCGGTCCAGCTCGGCCGGCGTCGCGATCTCGTAGATCTTCTTCTTCCCCGCGAACTGCACGTCGTGGTAGTCGGCGCTGCTCGCGGGCTTGGCGATGACCGGGAAGTCGAAGCCGACCGGCAGCGGCTCCCAGCCGGGCTCCGCCGCGCGGGCGAAGTCCTGGATCACCGTGGCCGGCGTCGGGATGCCGAGCTGGGCGCACACCTCCTGGAACTCCGCCTTGTCGGAGATCCGGTCGATGAGCGCGGCGTCGGCGAACGGCACCACGTAGCCGGCCGCCTCGAGCTCGGCCCGGTGGTGCACCAGGACGCGCACCACCCAGTCCATGTTGGTGAGGAGCACGAGGGTGCGGCCGGAGGCCGCCAGGCGGCCCGCGACGTCCTGGAGCGCCGCGACGATCTGCTCGGGGGCGGTGCCGGACAGCTCGGTGTCGATGATCTGCGAGTGCGCGATCGGGCCCGGCTCGGCGAAGGCGACGACGGTGGTGCGCACGCCGTAGCGCTCGTGGAACGAGCGGGCGAGGGCGTACACCCCGATGTCCGACCCGACGATGACGGGCTGGAACCCGGGCTGCGCGCCTGCGGGCGTGCCCCCGTTGCTGGTGGTGCTCACGGGTGCGCTCATGCCTCCTGCTCGGAGCGGTCGGCCGACCACTCGGTGTGGAAGGTGCCCTCGCGGTCGGTGCGGCGGTAGGTGTGGGCGCCGAAGAAGTCGCGCTGCGCCTGGATGAGCGCGGCGGGCAGCCGCTCGGCGCGCACGCCGTCGTAGTAGGCGAGGGACGAGGAGAACGCGGGGGTCGGGACGCCGTTGAGGGCGGCCTGCGACACGACGCGACGCCAGGCGGCGAGGCCGTTGCCCACGGCGTTCGTGAAGTACTCGTCCGCGAGCAGCAGCGGCAGCGCGGCGTCGCGCTCGTACGCCTCGGTGATGCGGTTGAGGAAGCGGGCGCGGATGATGCAGCCGCCGCGCCAGATGCGGGCCATGGCGCCGCGGTCGATGTCCCAGCCGTACTCGGCGGAGGCGGCGGCGATCTGGTCGAAGCCCTGCGAGTACGCGACCACCTTCGACGCGTACAGCGCGAGGCGCACGTCCTCGATGAACGCGTCGCGGTCGGCGATCTCCCAGGTGCCCGCGTCCGCGGGCAGCGCGGCGCGGCCGGCCTCGCGCTGCGGCACGGAGCCGGACAGCGCGCGGGCGAACGTCGCCTCGGCGATGCCCGTGATCGGGACGCCCAGGTCGAGGCCGTTCTGCACCGTCCAGCGGCCGGTGCCCTTCTGCTCGGCCTGGTCGAGCACGATGTCGACGAACGCGCTGCCCGTCGCGGCGTCCACGTGCTGCAGCACGTCCGCGGTGATCTCGATGAGGAACGACTCGAGGTCGCCGGTGTTCCACTCCTCGAAGATCTTCCCGATCTCCGCGGCGGACGCGCCCAGCCCCTGCTTGAGCAGGTCGTAGGCCTCGGCGATGAGCTGCATGTCGGCGTACTCGATGCCGTTGTGCACCATCTTGACGAAGTGGCCGGCGCCGTCCGGGCCGACGTAGGTGCAGCACGGCGTGCCGTCGACCTTCGCGGAGATGTCCTCGAGGATCGGGCCGAGGCTCGCGTAGGACTCACGGGTGCCGCCCGGCATGATCGACGGGCCGTTGAGCGCGCCCTCCTCGCCGCCGGAGACGCCGGTGCCCACGAAGTGCAGGCCCTTCGCGCTGAGCGCCTGCTCGCGGCGGATCGTGTCGGGGAAGTGCGCGTTGCCGGCGTCGACGACGATGTCGCCCTCCTCCAGCAGCGGCACCAGCTCGTCGATGACCGCGTCCGTCGCGGCGCCCGCCTTGACCATGACGACGACCTTGCGGGGCCGCTCGAGGGAGGCGACGAAGTCGGCCATCGACTCGGACGGGACGAAGTCGCCCTCGTGCCCGGCGTCGGCGATCAGCGACTGGGTCTTGGCGTACGACCGGTTGTGCACCGCCACCGTGTAGCCGTGCCGCGCGAAGTTGCGGGCGAGGTTGCGGCCCATCACCGCAAGGCCGGTCACGCCGATCTGGGCACGAGCTGTCATCGTTTCCCTGCTTCCGTCGGTTCTCGGTTCGGGTCGGGCGGCCGGGTGGCGGCGACTGGCGCACGCGCTCCCCCGCCCGGGAGCCGGGACCAGCGTAGTCGGCGCGGCGGCCGAGGTGTACGGACCATCACGATCCGGACACGACCGGCGCCCCGGTGCGTCGTTTCACCCGACCGGCCGCGCCGCGCCGTACGGTGGCTGGCGTGACCGGCGATCGCACGGGTGACTCGAAGCGGGACCAGCAGGATCCCAGGCAGGTACCCGCCCCGTTCGCGGCCGCGCTGGCGTCCCTGCGCGAGCGGCGGCTGCGCGGCGAGGTGCACCTGGCCGAGATCCCGGGCCCCACGCGCGTGGCCCCGTACTCGGTGGCCCTCGAGGGCGAGGTCGCGGAGCCCGGGGGCGAGGAGGTCGCCACGGGGCGGTTCGTCGTCCTGCACGACCCCGAGGGCCAGGAGACCTGGCAGGGCACCTTCCGGGTGGTGACGCTGGTGCGCGCCTCCCTCGAGCCCGAGCTCGCCGCCGACCCCCTGCTGGCCGACGTCGCGTGGACCTGGGTCACGGAGTCGCTCGGCGCGGCGGGCGTGGAGGCCCTGGCGATCGGCGGCACCGTGACGCGCGTGCTCTCGCACAGCTTCGGCGCGCTGGGCGCCACGCCCGACGCCGTGGACCTCGAGATCCGCGCGTCCTGGACGCCCACCGACACGGACCTCGGGGTCCATCTCGCCGTGTGGGGCGACCTCATGGCCACGGCCGGCGGCCTGCCCCCGCTGCCCGACGGCGTGGCCTCGCTCGCCGCGCGCTCGGGCGGCCGGGGGCACCCGCGCCCCGGGTCGCGACCGCATACCGTGGGGCCATGAGCTCAGCAGTCCCCCCGACCGCCACCGACGTCGTCCCGCTCACCGAGCCCGCGGACGGCGTCGGCCGCGTCGTCGACACCCCGGCCGCCCTCGACCGCGTGGTCGAGCGGTTCGCGGCCGGCACCGGCCCCGTCGCCGCCGACGCGGAGCGCGCCTCGGGCTACCGCTACGGCCAGGCCACCTACCTGGTCCAGCTGCGGCGCGAGGGCGCCGGCACCGCGCTGCTCGACCCGGTCGCGCTGCCCGACCTCTCGGCGATCGGCGACGCCGTGGGCGACGCCGAGTGGGTGCTGCACGCGGCGTCCCAGGACCTGCCGGGGCTCGCCGAGCACGGCCTGCGCCCGGCACGGATCTTCGACACCGAGCTCGCCGCCCGCCTGCTGGGCCTGGAGCGCGTGGGGCTCGCCGCGGTCGTCGCCGAGCTGCTCGGGCTGGGGCTGGCGAAGGAGCACTCCGCCGTCGACTGGTCCACGCGGCCGCTGCCCGAGGACTGGCTGCGCTACGCCGCCCTCGACGTCGAGGTGCTGGTGGACCTGCGCGACCGCCTGGCCGAGCGGCTCGACGCCGACGGCAAGGCGGAGTGGGCGGCCCAGGAGTTCGAGGCCGAGCGCACCGCGCCGCCCCCGGCCCCGCGCGTCGACCCGTGGCGGCGCACGTCGGGCACGCACACGCTGCGCGACCGGCGACAGCTGGCCGTGGTCCGCAGCCTGTGGCTGGCGCGCGACGCGAGCGCCCGCGCCCGCGACGTGTCCCCCGGCCGCGTGCTCCCCGACCGCGCCATCGTCGCGGCCGCGCGCGCGATGCCGCGCACCGTGCCGCAGCTCACCGCCCTGCCGGAGTTCGCGGGGAAGTCCACGCGCCGCCGCGCGCCCGCGTGGCAGCGCGCGATCGACGAGGCCCTCGCCCTGCCGGACGACCGGCTGCCGAGCCCGCGCGGTCCGCGCAGCGACGGGCCGCCCCAGCCGCGCACCTGGGCCGACCGAGACCCCGTCGCAGCACGACGGCTCACGGCGGCGCGCGAGCTCCTGGCGACGATGTCCGGCGACCTGCACGTGCCCGTGGAGAACCTCCTGCAGCCGGACGCCCTGCGCCGGCTGTGCTGGACGCCACCGGACCCGGCGCGCTCGGCCGAGATCGCGGAGTTCCTGCGCGGCCGCGGCGCCCGACCGTGGCAGGTCGAGCTGGTCGCCACCCCGCTCGAGGACGCCTTCTCCACCGTCTCCTGACCCTCGACTTGTCAGGGCCACGCGCAGGTATCGACGCTCCTGGCCCTGACAACTCGCGGGCCGGACAGTTGTCAGGGCCACGCGCACCAGAACCTGCGCGTGGC
>NZ_JBHVBO010000204.1:0-7037 GCF_042668085.1 Isoptericola sp. NPDC057391
CTCTCACACAACCTCTCCCCACATAGAGTTTTTTTTGGTTGTGGGTGGGGGTGTTTTTTTTTTTTCCTACTCTGGTGTTTATCTGTGCGCCCGGCGGCGTTGCCGAACTGATCCACCCGCTGCCGAACAGATCCGGATTCAGACCGAGGGTCCGCGAGTCAGCGCGCGCCCGAGACCTCGGCGTCGTCGAGGTCGGCGCCGTAGCGCTCCTTCTCGATCTCCTTGAGGCTCTTGCCGGCCGTGTCGGGCGTCCACACGACGCCGATGACCAGCGAGGCGACGAGGAACGCGACCATGATCCCGCCGACGAACGGCACGCCCTGCTCGGCGAGCATGGTCGGGAACAGGTAGCTCAGCAGGCCTACCGCGATGCGGGCGACGAAGAACAGCACGCCCTGCGCCGAGGCGCGGTACGCCGTCGCGAAGAGCTCGGCCGTCCACAGCGCGTAGAACGCCTGGGCGCCGATGCCGGCGGACACGCCCCACAGGACGGCGTACGCGATGAGCAGGGGCATCGAGACGTGCGGCACGAACGCGAGGATCATCCACGCCGCGACGGCCATGGCCGCGCCGACGCCGTACAGCAGCCGGCGGCTCACCCGGTCGCCGTACTTCATGAAGCCCCAGAAGGTGGCCGCCGAGGTGAGTCCCCAGACCAGCACCTGCAGCAGGTTCTGCGCGACGGCGCTCTCGACGCCGGCGGTCTGGTACACGCGGGGCATGAAGATGCCGGCCTGCCCGGCCACCGTGTTCCACAGGGCGTAGACGCCGACGAGGAACAGGAGCGCCTTGACGTTCTGCGGGTGCGAGATCAGCTCGCGGAACCCGCGGCGCTTGCGGCCGAGCGCGACCTGCTTGGCGTTGGACTCCTTCCAGACGTCCGACTCCGCCAGCCCGCGCCGCACCCACCAGGTGACGAACGCGATGACGAACAGGTGGGCGAAGATGATGCGGCTGCCCAGCAGGCCGAGCGGGACGAGCGCCGTCGCGAGCACGAAGCCGACGAACGGCCCGAGCGACCACGCGAGCTGGGCGGTGCCGACGTGCTTGGCGCGCTGGTCGTCGGGCGCCTCCTCCGCGATGTACGTCCACGCGACGGGCACGCCGGCGCCGACGGCGATGCCGGTGAGCACGATGCCCGCGAACAGCATCCACGGGGCCCCGGCGAACACGATGAACGCCGTGCCGAGCATGTAGAGCAGCAGGTCGTAGGTGTAGATGAACTTGCGCCCGTACCGGTCGCCGAGCGGACCGCCGACCATGGCGCCCACCGCCGCGCCGAACGCGTTGGCGCTCAGGGCCGCGGCGAGCCCGACGGCGAGGTTGCTCAGCCCGAAGTGCTCCTGCCAGAGCGTGAGGCTGGTGGCGAGCGCGATGATCGAACCCGCCTCGATGTAGTTGGACATCGCGACCGCGACCGTCGCCCGGTACCCGTGCAGGCGGGTGCCGCCGCCCGTCGTCGCGCTGTGTGGTGTCGTCATCGACCGTGCCTTCCCTGCGTACGTCGTCGTGCCGATCGTCTTTGAATCGTTTCAGGATCGGATCGACGATACGCCGGGCCCACGCGGGCGTCAAAGCCCGAGGTCGGGACGGCTCGAGCGGTCAGGCCGGGCGGACGGCCCGGTGCAGCGCCACGATGCCGCCGGTGAGGTTCCGGTACGACACGCGGTCCCAGCCGGCGTCGAGGAGCCGGCGGCCGAGGGAGGCCTGGTCGGGCCAGCTGCGGATGGACTCGGCGAGGTAGTCGTACGACCCGCGGTCTCGGGTCACCGCGCCCGCGACCACCGGCAGCGCGCGCATCAGGTACTCCAGGTACACGGTCCGGAACGGCCCCCACGTGGGCGTGGAGAACTCGCAGATCACCACGCGCCCGCCGGGGCGCACGACGCGCAGCATCTCGCGCAGGGCGGCGTCCGTGTCGACGACGTTGCGCAGGCCGAAGCTGATCGTCACCGCGTCGAACGCGCCGTCGGCGAACGGCAGCCGGGTCGCGTCGCCCGCGACGAACGACAGGTCCGGGCGGCGCTCCTTGCCCACCGCGAGCATGCCGAGGCTGAAGTCGGAGGGCACCACCAGCGCGCCGTCGGCGGCGAACGGCTCGCTCGACGTGCCGGTGCCCGCGGCGAGGTCGAGCACGCGCTCGCCGGGCACGGCCGCGACGGCGTCGACCACGGCGCGCCGCCAGCGCCGGTCCTGCCCGAGGGAGACGAGGTCGTTGACCAGGTCGTAGCGCTTGGCGATCCCGTCGAACATCGACGCGACCTCGGCGGGCTTCTTCTCCAGGCTGGCGCGGGACATGGACGTCATGGTCGCACGCACGGTCGCAGGCGCGGTTGCACCCGTTGACGCCCCGAGCGCCGCTCGCCTACCGTCACCGGCAGAGGACGGCGCGGTGCCGTCGCTCCCTGGATCGGCAGACAGGACCACTGAGCCGGCGCGACGCGGCGCCGCTCCGGTGCCGCCGCCATGGAGGCACCGATGAGCACCTGGATCAAGAACCCGCTGGCCGTCTTCACCGCCGACGACGCACCCGGGGCGCCCGACGCCCGCGGCGGCGTGGTCGTCACGGAGGGCGTGATCACCGAGCTGGTCGCGGCGGGAGCGAGCCCGTCGACCCCGGTCGAGGAGACGTTCGACGCGTCCGAGCACGTGGTCACGCCCGGCCTGATCAACACGCACCACCACTTCTACCAGACCCTCACGCGCGCCTGGGGGCCGGTGGCCGACGCCGAGCTGTTCCCCTGGCTCACCACGCTCTACCCGGTCTGGGCACGCCTGACGCCGCGCGCCCACGAGCTCGCGACGAAGGTGGCGCTGACCGAGCTGCTGCTGTCCGGCTGCACGACGGCGGCCGACCACCACTACGTGTTCCCGGCCGGGCTGGACGACGCGATCGACATCCAGGTCGCGGCGGCCCGGGAGCTCGGGATGCGCGCCACGCTGACGCGGGGATCCATGACGCTCGGCACGGACGACGGCGGCCTGCCGCCGCAGTCCGTGGTGCAGGACCCCGACACGATCCTGGCCGACTCCGAACGGCTGATCTCCACCTACCACGAGCGGGGCGCGGGGGCCCGGGTCCAGATCGCGCTGGCGCCGTGCTCGCCGTTCTCCGTCACGACCCAGAACATGCGCGACACGGCCGAGCTGGCCGAGCGGCACGACGTGCGCCTGCACACCCACCTGGCCGAGACCATCGACGAGGAGGACTTCCTGCGCGAAAGGTTCGGCATGCGCACGGTGGACTACCTCGAGTCGGTCGGCTGGCTCAGCGACCGCGCCTGGCTGGGCCACGGCATCCACTTCGACGACGCCGAGATCGCGCGCCTCGGCGCGGCGGGCACGGGGGTGGCGCACTGCCCGACGTCGAACATGCGGCTGGCGTCCGGCATCGCCCGCGTGCTGGAGCTGGAGGACGCCGGTGCGCCGGTGGGCCTCGGCGTGGACGGCTCGGCGTCGAACGACGCGTCGACGATGATGCCCGAGGCCCGGCAGGCGCTGTACCTGCAGCGCCTCAAGTACGGCGCCTCGGTGCCGGTGACCCGCGCCCTGGGCTGGGCGACGCGCGGCTCGGCCCGCGTGCTGGGCCGCGACGACCTCGGCGTGCTGGCCGTCGGCAAGCAGGCGGACCTGGCCCTGTGGCGGCTCGACGAGCCCCGGTTCTCGGGCTCGCACGACCCCGTCGCCGCCCTGCTGCTGTGCGGCGCGGACCGCGCCGACCGGGTGATGGTCGGCGGCGAGTGGCGCGTCACAGGCGGCGCCGTGGTCGGCCTCGACCTGCCCGCGCTCCTGGCCGAGCACCGCGACGCGGCACGTCGGCTCGTCGCCGGCTGAGGCCCTCGACGACGCAGATCCACCCCACGGAAGGGGTTGACACAGATCACACTTGCCGGTCGAATAGTGGAAGGCTTCTTCCGTAGACCGGAAGATCAGACCATCGATAGCGAACGAGGAGGTCCGCTATGTCACGGTCCGCAACCACCCGGGCGTCGTCCGGTCCCACCCGCCCCGAGGACGAGCGCCTGCCGATCGGCGCGACGTTCGGGTACGGCTTCCAGCACGTCCTGACGATGTACGGCGGCATCATCGCCCCGCCGCTCATCGTGGGTGGCGCCGCCGGCCTCACCTCGGCGGAGATCGGCACGCTCATCGCCGCCTCGCTCTTCATGGGCGGCCTCGCGACGATCCTGCAGACGGTCGGGATCAGGTTCTTCGGCTCGCAGCTCCCGCTGGTGCAGGGCGTGTCGTTCGCCGGCGTCTCGACCATGGTCGCGATCGTCGGGGGCGGCGGCGGGATCCCGGCCATCCTGGGCGCGGTGCTCGTCGCCTCGGCGATCGGGTTCCTCATCACGCCGTTCTTCGCCCAGATCATCCGGTTCTTCCCGCCCGTGGTCACCGGCGTGGTCATCACGACGATCGGCCTGACCCTCATGCCGGTGGCGGCGAACTGGGCGATGGGCGGCAACGCCGAGGCGCCCGACTACGGCTCCACGAGCAACATCGGGCTGGCATTCCTCACCTTCGCGATCGTCATCCTGCTGTCCAAGGTGGGCTCCGGCGTCGTCTCGCGCCTGTCGATCCTCATCGCGATCGTCGCCGGCACGCTGATCGCCCTCGCACTCGGCATGGCGGACTTCTCGGGCGTCGGCGAGGGCCCGGTGGTCGCGTTCCCGATGCCGTTCAGCTTCGGCGCCCCGACGTTCGAGGTCGCCGCCATCGTCTCGATGCTCATCGTCATCCTGGTGACGCTCACGGAGACCACGGCGGACATCATCGCCGTCGGAGAGATCATCGGCACCAAGGTGGACCGCAAGCGGATCGCCAACGGCCTGCGCGCCGACATGGCGTCGTCCGTCGTGTCGCCGGTCTTCGGCTCGTTCACGCAGTCCGCGTTCGCCCAGAACGTCGGCCTGGTCGCGATCACCGGGGTGAAGTCGCGCTTCGTCGTCACCGCCGGCGGCGCGATCCTCGTGATCCTGGGCCTGCTGCCCGTGCTGGGCCGCGTGGTGGCCGCCGTCCCGACCCCCGTGCTCGGCGGCGCCGGCGTGGTGCTGTTCGGCTCGGTGGCGGCGTCGGGCATCCGCACCCTGGCCAAGGTCGACTACCAGAACTCGATGAACCTGGTCATCGTGGCGGCGTCGATCTCGTTCGGCATGATCCCGATCGCGAAGCCCGACTTCTACGACCAGTTCCCCACGTGGTTCGGCACCATCTTCCACTCGGGGATCAGCTCGGCCGCCCTCATGGCGATCCTGCTGAACATCCTGTTCAACCACATCAAGGCCGGGACGCCCGAGAACCCGTCGGTCTTCGTCAAGGGCACCGCGAGCAAGGCCGTCGACGACGAGCAGCTCGGGGACCTCGCCGACGACGGGGTGCTCAACCGCTCGAACCGGCCCCAGTCCCCGGCGGACGAACGCCGGGACGGCGCGGCGACGTCGTGACCTCGTGGCCTCACGCGACTCGTGAGGCACCTGTGAGAAGCGCACCGTGAGGGGGGCGTGGCGGACCGTCGGGCGTACCCTGGAGCCGATGTCCGCCACGCCCCTGCCGGCGCCGCGCCCCCATCCGGGCACGACCACCGGCACCAGCCCCGATCCCGCGACAGCGCCGGCCACCGAGCCCCTCGCGCTCCTGGTCCGCACCTCCCGGATCGACGACCTCCCCGGCGGCCTCACCGCCCTCGTCGACCTCCTGCCGGACACCCGCCCGCTGAGCTGGGTGCGGCGCGGCGACGGCATCGTCGGCTGGGGCGAGGCGCTCCGCTTCGACACCTTCGGGCCCGGCCGGTTCGCCGACGCCGAGGCCGCCTGGCAGGCCACCCTCCAGCGGGCCGTGGTGCGCGACGACGTGCGCCTGCCCGGCACGGGACCCGTCGCGTTCGGCACGTTCGCGTTCGACGACGCCGGCCAGCTCGACGACCAGGACGGCGACGACGCCGGCCACCCGCGGCCGGACGGGTCGCTCGTCGTGCCCCGCGTCGTCGTCGGGCGACGCGCCGGCGTCACCTGGATGACCACCATCACCCCCGGCGCGAGCCTCGACGCCGCGCCCGGCACCGCCGCGCTGCGCCGCGAGCCGCGCACGGAGGTCGTCGCTCCCGGTCGTGTCCGCTTCGCCGACGGGGCCGTGGCCGCCGCCGACTGGCCCGCCGTCGTGCGCGAGGGCGTGGCCCGCATCCAGTCGGGCGACCTCGAGAAGGTGGTGCTCGCGCGCGACGTCGTCGCCACCACCGAGAACCCCCTCGACCCGCGCTGGCTGCTGCGTCGCCTCTCCGACCGGTACTCCGCCTGCTGGACGTTCTCCGTCGCCGGCATGGTGGGCGCCACCCCCGAGCTCCTGGTGCGCAGCGAGAAGGGGCTCGTCACCTCCCGCGTCCTGGCCGGCACCATCCGCCGCGAGGCCGGGATGTCCGACGACGACGCGCTGCTGCACGCGGCCCAGCTCGCCCGGTCCTCGAAGGACCTCGAGGAGCACGAGTACGCCGTGCGCTCCGTGGCGGCCGCGCTCGAGCCGTTCTGCTCGTCGATGAACGTCCCCGACGCGCCGTTCGTGCTGCACCTGCCCAACGTCATGCACCTCGCGTCCGACGTCACCGGCGTCCTCGACCGCCTCCTCGACCGCGGCCGCGACGCGGCCGGGCGGGCACCGTCGTCGCTCACGCTGGCCGCCGCGCTGCACCCGTCGGCTGCCGTGTGCGGCACTCCGACGAACGTCGCCCGCGACCTCATCCGCGAGATCGAGGGCATGGACCGCTCGCGCTACGCCGGCCCCGTCGGGTGGGTCGGCGCCGACGGCGACGGCGAGTGGGGCATCGCGCTGCGGTCCGCCGAGCTCTCGGCCGCCGACCCTCGGCACGTCCGGCTGTTCGCCGGCTGCGGCATCGTCGCCGCCTCCGACCCGGAGGCCGAGCTCGCCGAGTCCGAGGCGAAGCTCGTGCCCATGCGCTGGGCGCTCGGCGCCAACTGAGAGACCCGCGAGATAGAGAACCCTCTTCGCCGAGATAGAGAGGCTCGGACGAGGCCGCAGCATGTGCG
>NZ_JBHVBO010000205.1:0-6994 GCF_042668085.1 Isoptericola sp. NPDC057391
GGTCGGGGACCACCGTGAGCGACCCGGTGGCGGGCAGCGCGTTGGCGCCGCCACGGTCCGCGGGGGTGAGCGCGCGGGACGCGATGACGCTGCTCGCGAAGTTCGCGTGGCACTCGGTGCAGTACCACTCGGGCGTGGGCACGGGCACCTCGAAGCCGCCGTAGACGACGTCCGGCTCGGCGTTCATCACGTCGTCCTGGAACGTCATGCCCCACACGATCCGCTTGGTCTTGCCGCGCGCGCCGCAGCCGGGGCACTGCGGGCGCATCCGCGCCCGCTGCGACGCCACGGTGTGCGCGTGCAGCAGGTCGTGGCACTGGCCGCACAGCAGGTGCACGTCGCGCACGAGCTGCTCGAGGGTGCGGCCGCCGGCGGTGGTGGTGCCGAGGCGGACTGCGCCGTCGTCGTGCGCCTGCATGCGGTGCACGTCGACGAACCGCTCGCAGGTGGCGCAGCGCTCCTCGCGGCGCATCGACCAGCCCGTCACGGCGCGGTGGCCGAGGATGCGCAGGGCGTGCACGTCGGGGGCCGTGGCGCCCGCGCCGCAGTCGCCCGGGTCCAGCGTGTGCACCGGGCCGCCGCGGAACTGCTCCGCGACGCCGTCGAGCACCAGGCGGGCGTGCTCGGGCGGCAGCCAGCCGGACGTGCCCGTGTACGAGTCGGCGCCCTCGAACAGGTCGGCCCAGACGATCGGCCGGTCCGGGCCGAACAGGTCGTCGCTCACCCAGCTCTCGCCGTCGCTGGCGCCCATGAGCTCGACGGCGGCGACGACGCCGGCGTCGCCGAGCACGGTGACGACCACGTCCCCCCGCTGCGGGCCGTCCGGGCCGGCCGGCAGCCGGTGCTCCGGCGAGCGGGTCGCGATCGCGACGGACTCCGTCAGCCAGTCGGCCGACCAGTGCAGGTACACGGACGGCACGAGCCACGCGGGCAGCGCCGACAGGGAGGGGAGGGTCTCTCGGGTCACCGGGAGAACATATCGGGCGCCGACCCTCCGACACCACGGGCGCGGTCGTTCCGGTGGCGACGTCCCCGCGCTAGGTTCCCAGCAGGCACGACGGCGTCGCCGCTCCGCACCGTGCACGACATCCGGTACCGCCGCCGCCCCGCCGACGAGCTTCTGCCGCGAGGAGGCACGGATGAACATCGGACTGTGGGTCGCCGCCGGGCTGCTGGCCCTGCTCTACCTGGCGGTGGGCTTCGTCAAGCTGACCCGCAGCCGCGAGCGCCTGCGCGCATCCATGGGGTGGGTGGAGGACTTCCCGGTCCTCGTGGTGCGGCTCATCGGCCTCGCGGAGATCGCGGGCGCGCTGGGGCTGGTCCTCCCGCTGGCCACCGACGTCCAGCCGTGGCTCACGCCGACGGCCGCGACCTGCCTCGCGGTGCTGCAGGCGCTGGCGATCACGGTGCACGTCCGCCGCCGCGAGCTGGCGCAGCTGTGGGTCAACGTGCTCCTGCTGCTCGCCGCCGCCTTCGTCGCCGTCGGGCGGTTCGCCGGCTGGTAGGGCGCCGGTGTCGGCGGCGGCTCAGCGCGTCCCCGCCCACTCCGCGTCGGTGAGCAGCCTCGACCGGATGAGGAAGCGCACCCCCTCCGGCGCCTCCACGCTGAACCCCGCGCCGCGGCCGGGGACGACGTCGATGGTCAGGTGCGTGTGCCGCCAGTACTCGAACTGGGCGCGGCTCATCCACACCGGCACGGTGAACTCCTCCCCCGTCGCGCCGGGCGCGTCGTCCGGCCCGTCGACGAGGCTCAGGTCCCCGAGGTGCACGTCGGCGTCGCCGAGCAGGAAGTCGCCGTCCGGGTAGCACATCGGGCTGGACCCGTCGCAGCACCCGCCGGACTGGTGGAACATCAGCTCGCCGTGCTGACGCCGCAGCCGGGCGAGCAGCCCGGCCGCGGCGTCGGTCACGGCGACGCGGGAGACCGCGTCGTCGCTCATCGTCCGCTCCCGTCGTCGGCTCAGAAGAACCCGAGCTTCTGGCCCGAGTAGCTGACCAGCAGGTTCTTGGTCTGCTGGTAGTGGTCGAGCATCATCTTGTGGTTCTCGCGCCCGACGCCGGACCCCTTGTACCCGCCGAACGCGGCGGCCGCCGGGTACGCGTGGTAGCAGTTCGTCCACACGCGCCCGGCCTCGATGGTGCGCCCGGCCCGGTACGCCGTCTCCCCCTGCCGCGACCACACGCCGGCGCCCAGCCCGTAGAGGGTGTCGTTGGCGATCTTCATGGCGTCGTCGAAGTCCGCGAACTCGGTGACGGACACGACCGGCCCGAAGATCTCCTCCTGGAAGATCCGCATGGAGTTCTTGCCCTCGAACACGGTGGGCGTCACGTAGTAGCCGCCCGCGAGGTCGCCGTCGAGCTCGGCACGGTGCCCGCCCGTGAGCACCTTGGCGCCCTCGGCCTTGCCGATGTCGATGTAGGACAGGATCTTCTCGAGCTGGTCGTTGCTGGCCTGGGCGCCGATCATCGTGTCGGTGTCCAGGGGGTTGCCCTGCTTCACGGCCTTGGTGCGCTCCAGCGCGTCGCCCAGGAACTGGTCGTAGATGTCCGCCTGGATCAGCGCCCGCGACGGGCAGGTGCACACCTCGCCCTGGTTGAGGGCGAACATCGTGAACCCCTCGAGCGCCTTGTCGTAGTAGTCGTCCCTGGCCGACGCGACGTCCGAGAAGAAGATGTTCGGGCTCTTGCCGCCGAGCTCCAGCGTCACCGGGATGATGTTCTGCGACGCGTACTGCATGATCAGGCGCCCGGTCGTCGTCTCGCCGGTGAACGCGATCTTGCGGATCCGCGAGCTCGACGCCAGCGGCTTGCCCGCCTCGACGCCGAACCCGTTGACCACGTTGACCACGCCGGGCGGCAGCAGGTCGCCGATGAGGTCCATGAGGAACAGGATCGACGCCGGCGTCTGCTCGGCCGGCTTGAGCACGACGGCGTTGCCCGCCGCGAGCGCCGGGGCGAGCTTCCACGTGGCCATGAGGATCGGGAAGTTCCACGGGATGATCTGCCCGACCACGCCGAGCGGCTCGTGGAAGTGGTACGCGACGGTGTCCTCGTCGATCTCCGAGATCGACCCCTCCTGCGCGCGGATGGCGCCCGCGAAGTACCGGAAGTGGTCGATGGCGAGCGGGATGTCCGCGGCGAGCGTCTCGCGCACGGGCTTGCCGTTCTCCCACGTCTCGGCCACCGCGATCTCCTCGAGGTGGGCCTCCATCCGGTCCGCGATCCTGTTGAGGACGTTCGCCCGCTCGGTGACGGAGGTGCGCCCCCACGCGGGCGCCGCGCCGTGCGCGGCGTCGAGGGCGCGCTCGATGTCGTCGGCGTTGCCGCGCGCCACCTCGGTGAAGGTCTGCCCGGTGACGGGGCTGGGGTTCTCGAAGTACTGCCCGCTCGACGGCGGCACGTACTCGCCACCGATCCAGTGGTCGTACCGCGCACGGTACTCGGCGACCGCCCCGGGCTGACCGGGGGCTGCGTAGACGGTCATGCTGCCTCCTCGCACGTGCGGCGCCTCGTCGCGCCGCGGTGCGGCGACGGTAGGACGGCGAGGGTTGCAGCCCCGTTGCAGCCGGGCGCCGCCGGGCGGGCCTCACCGGGCGAGGTCGGCGTCCAGCAGCGCGATGCGGGCGCGGGCCCGCACGGCCTGCGGGCTGCCGGCGGGGGCCGCGGCGAGCAGGCGGGTCCAGGCGGCGTGGTCGTCGGCGCCGTCGGCGCCGCGCACCCAGGCGTCGAGGGCGTCGGGGTCGCCCGCGGCCAGGACGGCGGCGCGGACCTCGGCCGAGAGCTCCGCGCGCAGCCGCTCGACGCCCGGCGCGACGGACCGCGGCAGCAGCGGGGCGTACGCGTCGACGGCGGCGCGCACGTCGCCGGTGGCGAGGGCCGCGCGGACGTCGTCCGCGTCGGTGCGCAGGGGGCGCGCGAGCCGGTAGGGCCGCGACCCGGCGAGCAGCGCGCCCACGACGTGCCGCAGCCGGGAGACCTCCGCCCGCACGGTGACGTCGGACAGCTCACCGGGGTGCAGCAGCACCGCGAGCTCGTCGGCCGCCAGGCCGCGCGGGTGCTCCGCGAGCAGCAGCAGGATCTCGGCGTGCCGCAGCGACAGCGGCCGGTCCCCCGCGGGCACGCGCAGCACGGGGCGGCCGAGCACGCGGAGGTCGACGAGGGCCGGCCCGGCCGCGTGCGACGCCAGGTCCGACGCCGTGGCGGCCCGGGTCGCGAGCTCGCGCTCCACGGTGGCGACGGTGGCCTTCACGAGGGACAGCACGACGTGCGTCGCCGCGGCCCGCCGCCCGGTGACGTCGAGGACGCCGAGCACCCGCCCGGTGCGGGGGTCACGGACGGGCGCGGCGGCGCAGCTGAGCTCCTGGACGGGGCGGGCGTAGTGCTCGGCGCCGATCACCTGCACGGCGCGGCGGGTCGCGAGCGCCGTCCCCGGCGCGTTGGTGCCCACGCTCTCCTCGCCCCAGACCGCGCCCTCGACGAAGCCCACCCGGTCGACGGTGCCGCGCAGGCGACGGTTCCCCTCCACCCACAGCAGCCGGCCGATCTCGTCGGAGACGGCGACGACCAGGCCGTCGTCGGCCGCGCCGTCGACCACGAGCTCGCGCACCACGGGCATCACGGCGGCGAGCGGGTGGGCGGTGCGGTAGGCGGCGAGCTCGGCGTCGGCGAGCGCGACCTGCGGGTGCGGGGTGTCCGGGTCGACGCCGCTGCGCAGGGAGCGGCGCCAGGAGTCGGCGACGACGGGGTCGATGCCGCCGGGCGGCTCGCCCGTCCCGAGGAACCGCTCGTACGCGGCCCGCACCGTGCGCGAGTCACGACGCACGCCTGCCGCGCGGGCCCCGTCCCCGCGCGCCACCGAGATGGCCGAGCGATCCACCGCGACCTCCCGACGTCGTCGTCCGGTGCGTGCCGGCCAGTCTAGGGGGCGGACCGCCCAGCCACGGATCGCCAGACCCTGGATGACCTCGGGACGGTCCGGCACCGTGGAGCCATGGCACGCACCGAGCACGCCCCCACCGTCCCCGACCTCGCCCTGCCCGATCTGACCGGGCGGCGAGCGCTGGTCACCGGCGCGAGCGACGGCGTCGGCCTGCGGGTCGCGACCCGGCTCGCGGGGGCCGGGGCGGAGGTCCTCCTGCCCGTGCGGAACCCGCGCAAGGGCGAGGCGGCCGCCGAACGGATCCGCGCACGGCACCCGGAGGCGCGGCTCGTGCTGCACGAGCTCGACCTTGCCTCCCTGGCGTCGGTCGCCGCGCTGGGCGAGAAGCTCACGGCCGCGGGCGAGCCGATCCACCTGCTGGTCAACAACGCGGGCGTCATGACCCCGCCCGAGCGGCAGGTCACCGCCGACGGCTTCGAGCTGCAGCTCGGGACGAACCACCTCGGCCACTTCGCGCTGACCGCCCACCTGCTGCCCCTGCTCCGGGCGGGCGGGGCCCGGGTCACGACGCAGTCGAGCGTCGCCGCCCGCCGTGGCGCGATCGGTTGGGACGACCCGAACGCGGAGCGCCGCTACGACGGCCGCCGCTCCTACGCCCAGTCGAAGCTCGCGTGCGGGCTGTTCGGCCTCGAGCTCGCCCGCCGCAGCCGGGCCGCGGGCTGGGGCGTGACGAGCAACGTGTCGCACCCCGGGGTGGCGCCGACCAGCCTGCTGGCCGCACGCCCGGAGGTGGGCCGCGCCGGGGACACCCGGGACGTGCGCGTCATCCGCTGGCTCTCCGCGCGCGGCCTCGTCGTCGGGACCGCCGAGAGCGCAGCCCTCCCGGCGCTCCTCGCGGTCGCGTCGCCCGACGCGCGCGACGGCGGCTTCTACGGCCCGCGGTGGCCGGGGCACCTGGGCGGCCCGCCCGGACCGCAGCGGCCCTGGGCCCCGCTGCGCCGCGCCGGCGACGCCGCGCGCCTGTGGGCGCTGTCGGAGGAGCTCACCGGGGTCGCGTTCGGCTGATCCGCAGGCCGGCCGTGTCAGTCGCGCAGCGCGAGGCGGCGGGCGAGCACCGCGCAGACGACGAGCTGGAGCTGGTGGAAGATGATCACCGGCACCGCGATGACGCCGGCCGCGGCGACGGGGAACAGCACGCTGGCCATGGGCAGGCCGGTGGCGAGGGACTTCTTGGACCCGCACATGAGCAGCGCGATCCGGTCCTCCGTCGGCAGCCGGAGCGCCGACCCGCCCCACCAGGTGAGGCCGAGCATCACCGCGAGGAACACCCCGCTCACCACGAGCAGCGCCACGATCGCCCAGCCGGAGGTGCCGGCCCAGACGCCCGCGGAGCTCGCCGCCGCGACGGCGGAGAACACCACGATCAGGATCGTGCCGCGGTCGACCGACAGGGTGAGCCAGCGCCGCGCCCGGACCCGGTCGCCCACCCACGGCTGCAGCAGCTGGCCCGCGACGAACGGGAGCAGCAGCTGCAGCAGCACGGTCTGCAGCCCGTCGAGGCCGTGGCCGGCGGTGGCGCTCCCGCCCTCGGCGTCCGTCATGAGCCACAGCACCAGCAGCGGGGTGAGCACCATGCCGAGCACGTTGGACACCGTGGCGCCGCAGATCGCGCCCGCGACGTTGCCGCGCGCCACGGATGTGAACGCCACCGACGACTGCACCGTGGACGGCAGCAGCGACAGGTAGAGCATCCCGGCGGCGAGCGGCGCGCCGACCAGCGGGGTGATCGCCCACGCGACGACGAGCCCGAGCACCGGGAACAGCACGTACGTGGCGACGAGGATGCCGCCCTGCAGGCGCCAGTTGCGCAGCCCCGCCCACACCTCGCGCGTGGAGAGGCGCGCGCCGTAGACGAGGAACAGGATCGTCACCGCGACGTCGGCCGCGACGTCGACGACCCGCTGCACGCCCGGGCCGACGGGCACCACCAGCCCCAGCACCATCACGACGACCAGCGTGACGACGAACGGATCCACCCAACGGCTCAGCACACGACGCACCGGGCGAGTGTAGGGAGTCCGCGCGGCGGGCACCGGCCCGTCCATCGTCCGGGCC
>NZ_JBHVBO010000206.1:0-6908 GCF_042668085.1 Isoptericola sp. NPDC057391
GGGCGGGGGTGGGGCTCGGCAGGCGGGGCCGGTCGCGGCGACCTCCGACGGGGGCGCGGGGCCGCCGGGCCCGGCCGCGGTCGCGCCCGCGGGGCGGAGGTCTCGGCGGGCTCGACGGACCGATGGGGGCGGCCGGGTGGTGCCTGTGTCAGCTCGCGGACTTCTGCCGGGTGTCGACGTACAGCTCGTCGATCTCTGCGGCGAAGTCCTTGACGAAGACGTGGCGGCGCACGCTCTGCTTGGGCGTGAGGTAGCCGTTCTCGACGGTGAGGTCGCCCGGCAGCACGGCGAACTTGCGGATCGACTCCGCCTTCGACACCGCCTGGTTGGCGCGGGTCACGGCGGCGTCGAGCGCCGCCAGCACGTCCGGGTCGGTCGCTGCCTGCGCGGGCGTCATCTCCGGCTTGTCGTGCATCTTCAGCCAGCCGGGCAGGCCCTCGGCGTCGAGCGTGATCAGCGCGCCGATGAACGGGCGGTTGTCGCCGACGACGACGCACTGGCTCACCAGGGCGTGCGCCCTGATGCGGTCCTCGAGGAGCGCCGGGGCGACGTTCTTGCCCCCGGCGGTCACGATGATCTCCTTCTTGCGGCCCGTGATCGTCAGGAACCCGTCGTCGTCGAGCGTGCCGAGGTCGCCGCTGCGGAACCAGCCCTCGTCGAACGCCTCGGCGGTGGCCTCCGGGTTGTTGTGGTACCCGCGGAACACCTGGATGCCGCGCAGCAGCACCTCGCCGTCGGGGGCGATCTTGACGCCGCAGCCGGGCAGCTGGGGCCCGACCGACCCGATCTTGATGGCGTCGGGGCGGTTCACGCTGGTCGGCGCGGTGGTCTCGGTGAGCCCGTAGCCCTCGAGGATGGTGACGCCGAGGCCGCGGAAGAAGTGGCCGAGACGCTCGCCGAGGGGGCCGCCGCCGGAGACGGCGTACTGCGCCTGCCCACCGAGCACCGCGCGCAGCTTGGAGAACACGAGGGCGTCGGCGACCTTGTGCTGCAGGCGGAGCCACAGCGACGGGCCCGACGGCGTGTCCAGCGCCCGGGAGTAGGCGATGCCGGTCGCGGCCGCCCAGTGGAAGATCTTCAGCTTGCCCCCGGCGGCCGCCTTCTGCTCCGCCGCGTTGTACACCTTCTCGAAGACGCGCGGCACGGCCAGGATGTAGGTGGGCCGGAAGGCCTCGAGGCCGGCGGTGACCGTCTTGAGGTCGGCCCAGTGGCCGAGCACCGTGCCGCTCGCGATCGCGAGGATCTCGATGTAGCGCGCGAACACGTGCGCCAGGGGCAGGAAGAGGAGTGTGCGCCCGCCGTCCTTGAAGACCTCGGGGACGGCGGCCACGGCGTTCACGCCGAGCAGCGCGAGGTTGCCGTGCGTGATCTCGGCGCCCTTGGGGGTGCCGGTCGTGCCGGAGGTGTAGATGATCGTCGCGACGTCGGCGAGGTCCGCGATCCCGCGGCGGCGGGCGATCTCCTCGTCGGCGACGTCGGCGCCGGCCGCCGTGAGCTTGGCGATCGCGCCGTCCTCGATCTCGAGGACCTCGCGCAGGGCCGGCGCGCGGTCGGAGACCTCCGCGACGGTGGCGGCGTGGCCCGAGTCCTCGACGACGAGCAGCGTGATGCCGGAGTCGGTGAGGATCCACTCCACCTGCTCGGCCGACGACGTCTCGTAGATCGGCACGGGGACGGCGCCCGCCGCCCAGGCGGCGAAGTCGAGCAGGGTCCACTCGTAGCGGGTGTGGGACATGATGCCGACGGGGTCGCCGGGCTGCACGCCCTTGGCGACCAGCCCCTTGGCGACGGCCACCACCTCGGCGTCGAACTGTGCGGCCGAGACCGGCTGCCAGCCGTCGCCGGAGGGACGCTCGGCGAGCGTGGCGCGCGGGTCGCTCGCCACGCGGGTGGCGAGGAGGTCGTTGAGGTTCGACGTGGCAGGCAGCTCGACCGCCTGCGGAATGGTGATCTCGTCCATGCTGACTCCATCGTCCATGCTCATGCATTGGCCAGGGGTGCGTTCCCCGGCCGCCACGATACCGGGTCTCACGGGTGGTCCAGGACACGGTTCGGTGACGGTCTGCGACCGATCGCGGTGGGCCGGTGGTGGACCGGGGATGGACGAGCGTCGCACCCCCCGGTCGTGGTGGCTAGTCTGGTCCCTGCGCGCACCGCGCGCCCCCGCGCCGCGACGGCGACCGGGTGATGCGCCGTGCGGACGCGGCGTCCCGACACATGAACGCGAGGTTCCTGCATGCACGCCATCGGAGTCGACATCGGCGGCACCAAGATTGCCGTGGGTGTGGTGGACGAGGCGGGCAAGATCCTCGCGAAGGTGCGGCGTGAGACGGTCGCCGACGACGTCGCCTCCATCGACCGGGCGATCGCGGACGCGTGCACCGAGCTGGCCAAGGAGCACGAGGTCGGCGCCATCGGCCTCGCCGCGGCAGGCTTCGTGAGCCCCGACCGGCGGTCGGTGCTCTTCGCCCCGAACATCGCCTGGCGCGAGTACCCGCTGGCCGAGCGGATCGAGGCCCTGCTGGACGTCGACGTCCCCGTGGTGGTCGAGAACGACGCGAACGCCGCGGGCTGGGCGGAGTTCCGCTTCGGTGCCGCCCGCGAGGCCACCGACATGCTCATGCTGACCGTGGGCACCGGGCTCGGCGGCGCGATCGTGGTGGACCGCGAGCTGGTGCGCGGCAAGTGGGGCGTCGCGGCCGAGGTGGGGCACATGCGCGTCGTCCCGGGCGGCCACTACTGCGGCTGCGGCCACGAGGGCTGCTGGGAGCAGTACGCGTCCGGCACGGCCCTGGTGCGCGACGCGAAGCAGGCCGTGATCGCCCAGCCGGAGCGGGCGACGCGCCTGGTCGAGCTCGCCGACGGCGACGTGTCCGCCCTGGAGGGGCCGCACGTCACGCAGGCGGCGCAGGAGGGCGACGAGCTCTCGGTCGAGCTGCTGGCGACGCTGGGCCGGTGGATCGGCGAGGGCTCGGCGTCCGTCGCCGCGCTGCTCGATCCCGAGCTCATCGTCATCGGTGGTGGCGTCGGCGCGGCCGGCGACCTGCTGCTCCTGCCCGTGCGCAAGGCCTACGAGGCACAGCTGTCGGCCCTCGGGCACCGCCCGGTGGCGCAGATCGAGCTCGCCGAGCACGGCAACGAGGCGGGCATCATCGGCGCGGCCGACCTCGCCCGGCGCTGACCCGTCCGTCCGTCGTCCGGCCCCGGCCGGTCAGACGACGGCGCCCGTGCTGTGGTCGTCCGGGTCGCGGCGGTGCGGCATCCGCCAGATGAGGATGCCGAGCGCGACGAGGAACAGGACGCCGGCCACCGGCCCGGACCAACCCGGGATGCGCAGGGCCGGGACGGCGGCGCGCAGCACGACACCGAGGACGACGAGCACCGGCACCCCGACGACCGCGGCCCACGCGAGGGTGAGGAGCGGGTCGCGGGACAGGACCGGGTCCGGGTCCGGCGGCGTGAAATGAGACTCCGTCTCTTCGAGCTCCTCGATCTCCGGCGTGACCGGCCAGTCGCGGGGACCGCGGCTCACCACGCGTCCGGGCGGCGGCGGTTCGGCGTCCTCGCGGGGCGGGTCCGCCTCCGTCCCGGACGTCGGGCCGCCGTCCGTCTCGCCCGCCGAGTCGCCGGACCCGTCCGCACGGTGGCCGTCGGCGGGCTCGTCGAGCGGCCCCAGCTGCGCGACGATGTCGGCCCAGCGGGCCTCGACGGCGTCGTCGGGCAGGTCGTCGTTCGGCAGGTCCGGTTCGGCGTCCGGGTTCGGTGCGGGCATGGGTTCACTCTATTGTCGTGGGCGAAGCAACGCGCCGACGGTCCGTCCGTCGGTGCCACGGCCCGTCACCGGCGGTCCGCTGAGCGGGGCGCGTGCAGGACTGGGCGAGGAGGACAGTTGTTCTACTGGGTGATGAAGAACGTGCTGGTGGGGCCGTGGCTCCGGCTGGCGTTCCGACCCTGGACGAAGGGCGTGGAGAACGTCCCGACCTCCGGTCCGGCGATCCTCGCGAGCAACCACCTCGCCGTCATCGACTCGTTCGTGCTGCCGCTCGTCCTCGACCGCCAGGTCCAGTTCCTGGGCAAGTCGGACTACTTCACCGGCGGAGGCGTCCGGGGGCGGCTCGTGGCCGGCTTCATGCGCGGCGTCGGCACGATCCCCGTGGACCGTTCGGGCGGGAAGGCCAGCGAGGCCGCCCTGAACACGGGGCTGCGGGTGCTCGACGACGGGGACCTGTTCGGCATCTATCCCGAGGGCACCCGCAGCCCCGACGGGCGGCTGTACCGCGGCAAGACGGGCGTCGCCCGCCTTGCCCTCGAGTCCGGCGCCCCCGTGGTCCCCGTCGCGATGGTGGGCACCGACGTCGCGCAGCCGCTCGGCCGCTCGGTCCCCAAGCCGATGCCGATCGGGATCGTCTTCGGCGAGCCCCTCGACTTCAGCCGCTACCGCGGGATGGAGGGCGACCGGTTCGTGCTGCGCTCCGTGACCGACGAAATCATGTACGCCATCCTGCGGCTGTCCGAGCAGGAGTACGTCGACGTGTACGCGGCCACGATGAAGGCGCGCCTCGCGGCGGCGGCCCAGCACCAGCCGCCGGAGGAGCCCGCCCGGCCCTAGCCCACGTCGGGGCCCACGTCGAGGCTCAGCCACGCGTCCGGCGGTGCCTCGGGCCGCCCGGGCACCGGACGGTGGGTGACCGACCAGGCGTCGCCCGCGACGTCGGTCGCGACGCGGGGCCAGAACGCCGCGGCCGCGGCGTTGGCGTCCTGGAACGCGATCTCCCACGGGCCGGGGACGTCCCGCAGCACCGCGGCGGCGACGTCGCGCCCGACGCCGTGCTGCCGGGCCGCGCGCACCACGAAGAACGCGGACAGCACCCGGACCGGCGCGTCGAGCCCCCGGACCAGGGCGAACGCGACCGGACGCTCGCCCGTGCGCCCCGTCGCGTCGCCGGCGAGCGTCGCCAGGTAGCCGCGCCAGACCGCGGCGACGCGCCCCGTCCCGTCCTCGTGCACCGGCACGTGAGGGTCGTCGGAGTCGTGGTCGAGGTCGTCGAGGGCGTCGCGGAGCCGGTCGTCGCGGAAGCGGCCGTCGGGTCCGGGGAGCTCGCCCGAGACCGCGGACATGTCGTGCCGGAAGAGCGACCACAGCCGTTCGAGGAGGGCGCGGTCCGCCGTCGTGGCGCGACGGACGCGGACCGGGGTGCCCGCGAGGCGGGCGGACGGGTCGGGAAGGGGCGCAGGTGTCGTCATACGCAAGAGCCTCCCGGCGCCGGACGGCGGGGAGGCTCGCCCGACATCATCGCACGGCCGGGCGCCGCCGCGCACGGCGCGTTCGCCCGCCGGACGGCCGGGGCCCGGGGCGGGGAGGTGCTCCTAGGATGGGAGGGCTCCCGTCCCCCACCGAGAGGTAGCCCCTGTCATGTCGGTTCGTCGCGTGGCTCTCCTGACCGCCGGCGGCTTCGCGCCCTGCCTGTCCTCCGCCGTCGGCGGCCTCATCGAGCGCTACACCGAGCTCGACCCGTCGATCGAGATCATCGCCTACCAGTACGGCTACCACGGGCTCCTCACGGGCACGAAGATCGTGGTCGACGAGGAGGGCCGCAAGCAGGCCGGCATCCTGCACCGCTTCGGCGGCTCGCCCATCGGCAACTCGCGCGTCAAGCTGACCAACGCCGCGGACTGCGTCAAGCGCGGCCTGGTCCAGGAGGGGCAGAACCCCCTGGAGGTCGCGGCCGAGCAGCTCAAGGCCGACGGCGTCGACGTGCTGCACACCATCGGCGGCGACGACACGAACACCACCGCCGCGGACCTCGCCGCGTACCTGCACGACAACGGCTACGAGCTCACCGTCGTGGGGCTGCCCAAGACGATCGACAACGACGTGGTGCCGATCAAGCAGTCGCTGGGCGCCTGGACCGCCGCCGAGGAGGCCGCGGGCTTCGCCGCGAACGTCATCGGCGAGCACCGCTCCGGCCCGCGCATGCTCATCGTGCACGAGGTGATGGGCCGCCACTGCGGCTGGCTCACCGCCGCCGCCGCGCAGGAGTACCGCAAGTGGCTCGACGCGCAGGAATGGGCGCCGGCCCTCGGCCTGACCCGCGAGCGCTGGGACGTGCACGCGGTCTTCCTGCCCGAGCTGGAGATCGACATCGACGCCGAGGCCGCCCGCCTGCGCGCCGTCATGGACGAGCTCGGCAACGTCAACATCTTCCTGTCCGAGGGGGCGGGGATGAACGAGATCGTCGAGCAGCTCGAGGCCGCCGGCGAGGAGGTGCCGCGCGACCCGTTCGGGCACGTCAAGCTCGACACGATCAACCCGGGCCAGTGGTTCGCCAAGCAGTTCGCCGAGAAGCTGGGCGCCGAGAAGGTCATGGTCCAGAAGTCGGGCTACTACTCGCGCGCCGCGGCCGCGAACGCCGAGGACCTGCGCCTCATCAAGTCGATGACCGACCTGGCCGTCGAGTGCGCGCTGCGCGGCGAGGCCGGCGTCATCGGGCACGACGAGGAGGACGGCGACCGCCTCAAGGCGATCGCGTTCCCGCGCATCGCCGGCGGCAAGGCGTTCGACGTCAACCAGCCGTGGTTCGGCGCGATCCTCGAGGGCATCGGCCAGCCGCTGGTGCCCGCGAAGCCCGCCGCGCACTGACGAGCCGATCACGGACCGGCGTCGACCACGGCGCCGACCACAGCCAGAGGCAGGAGCAGCCCGCATGACCACCGCCGTCGACACCGTGGCGCCCGGGAGCGACCCGGAGGGCCTGGACCGGTTCCGGGCCCTCGAGGCGCGCCAGCAGCCCGTGTGGCCGGACGCCGACGCGCTCGCGGCGGTGGCGGGCCGGCTCTCCCAGGCCGCGCCGCTCGTGGTGCCGGCCGAGACCCCGGCCGAGGCGGTACGCCGCCAGGTCCGGCCGCGG
>NZ_JBHVBO010000207.1:0-6862 GCF_042668085.1 Isoptericola sp. NPDC057391
CTTGCTCCTCAAACGGGCTGTTTGAGGAGCAAGTCAGCACGCTCGATGCGGTTCAGGGGGTCAGCTCGCGGACGACGGCGTCCGCGAGGAGGCGGCCCTGCCGGGTGAGGACGACACGCCCGCGCACGGCGGCGACGCCGTCGAGCAGGCCGCGCGCGACGAGCCCGGCGACGGCCGGGCGACGGGACGGGTCCAGCGCCGCGACCTCCAGCCCCTCGCGCACGCGCACGCCCAGCAGCACCCGCTCGAGCTGGGACTCGGCGGGCGTGAGCAGCTCGCGGCCGGCGCCGGGCGACGTGCCGTCCTCCAGGAGGGCGGCGTAGCGCCGGGGGTGCTTGACGTTCCACCAGCGCACGCCGGCGTGCTCACCGTCGCCCGCCGACGGGCCCGCGACGTACGAGTGCGCGCCGGGGCCGATCCCCCACCAGTCGTCGCCGCGCCAGTACGCGAGGTTGTGCCGGCAGGCGTGCTCGGGCCCGCGCGCCCAGTTGCTCACCTCGTACCAGCCGAGGCCGGCCTCGGTGAGCAGGTCGTCGGCCAGCTCGTACTTCGCGGCCTGGTCGTCCTCGTCGGGCAGGGTGAGCTCGCCGCGGCGCACCTGGGCGTGCATCTTGGTGCCCGGCTCGACGACGAGCGCGTACGCGGAGACGTGGTCCACGCCCGTGGCCAGCACGGCCTCGAGGGAGGCGCGCCAGTCGTCCAGGGACTCGCCCGGCGTGCCGTAGATGAGGTCGAGCGAGACGTCGAGACCCGCGTCGCGGGCCCAGGTCACGACGTCGGGGACACGGCGCGGGTCGTGGGTGCGCTCCAGGGTGGCCAGCACGTGCGGCACCGCCGACTGCATCCCGAACGACACGCGCGTGAACCCGGCGTCGGCGAGCAGGCGCAGCGAGTCGGGGGTCACCGAGTCCGGGTTGGCCTCGGTGGTGACCTCGGCACCGTCCGCCAGCCCCCAGGCGTCGTCGATACCTCGCAGGACCCGCGCCAGGTCCGCGGCGGGCAGCATCGTGGGCGTGCCCCCGCCGAAGAACACCGTGGACACGGGGCGCGACCCCAGGCCCGCGTCGTCGAGCACGCGCCGTGCCAGGTCGACCTCGCGCAGCGCCGTCGTCGCGTACGCGGCCTGGTTGGCGCCGCCGCCCAGCTCGGACGCCGTGTAGGTGTTGAAGTCGCAGTAGCCGCAACGGACCGAGCAGAACGGCACGTGCACGTACACGCCGAACGGCCGGGCGACACCGTCCGGGACCGCCGGGCGCACCCACCCCGGCAGCGCGCCGTCGTCGGGCACGGGCGTGCCGTCAGGCAGCGCGGGCACTACTTCTTCTTGTCCTTGGCGTCCTTGCCGCCACCGCCGCCGTCGGAGGAGAGCGCGGCGATGAAGGCGTCCTTCGGGACCTCGACGGACCCGATGTTCTTCATGCGCTTCTTGCCCTCCTTCTGCTTCTCGAGCAGCTTGCGCTTCCGGCTGATGTCGCCGCCGTAGCACTTGGCGAGCACGTCCTTGCGCATGGCGCGCACCGTCTCGCGGGCGATGACGCGGGCGCCGACGGCGGCCTGGATCGGCACCTCGAACTGCTGGCGCGGGATGATCTCCTTGAGCTTTGCCGTCATCATGACGCCGTAGTCGTACGCCTTGTCCTTGTGCACGATGGCGCTGAACGCGTCCACCTGGTCGCCCTGCAGCAGGATGTCGACCTTCACGAGGTCGGCGGCCTGGTCGCCCGAGGGCTCGTAGTCCAGCGACGCGTAGCCGCGGGTGCGGGACTTGAGCTGGTCGAAGAAGTCGAAGACGATCTCGGCGAGCGGCAGCGTGAAGCGCAGCTCGACGCGGTCCTCCGACAGGTAGTCCATGCCGAGCATCTGGCCGCGCCGGTCGTTGCACAGGCCCATGACCGTGCCCACGAACTCGCTCGGGGCCAGGATGGTCGCGCGCACGACAGGCTCGCGGACCTCCTTGATCTTGCCGCCGGGGAACTCCGACGGGTTGGTCACCTTCACCTCGGTGCCGTCGTCGAGCGTGACGTCGTACACGACGTTCGGCGCGGTGGAGATGAGGTCGAGGTCGAACTCGCGCTCGAGCCGCTCGCGCACGATCTCCAGGTGCAGCAGGCCCAGGAAGCCGACGCGGAAGCCGAAGCCGAGCGCGACCGACGTCTCGGGCTCGTAGTTGAGCGCGGCGTCGTTGAGCTTGAGCTTGTCGAGGGCGTCGCGCAGTGCCGGGTAGTCGGTGCCGTCCACCGGGTAGAGGCCGGAGAACACCATCGGCTTCGGGTCGCTGTACCCGCCGAGCGCCTCCGCCGCGGGCTTGGCCGCGTTCGTCACCGTGTCGCCGACCTTCGACTGGCGCACGTCCTTCACGCCCGTGATGAGGTAGCCGACCTCGCCGGGCCCGAGGCCCTTGGTGGGGATCGCCTCCGGCGAGATGACGCCGATCTCCAGGAGCTCGTGCGTGGCACGCGTCGACATCATCGCGATGCGCTCGCGCGGGTTGAGGTTGCCGTCCACCACGCGCACGTACGTGACCACGCCGCGGTAGGTGTCGTAGACGGAGTCGAAGATCATCGCGCGGGCCGGGGCGTCCGCGTCCCCGACGGGGGCCGGGATGCGCTCGACGATCCGGTCCAGGAGCGCCTCGACGCCCTCGCCGGTCTTGCCGCTGACCTTGAGGACGTCCTCCGGGTCGCCGCCGACCAGGCCCGCGATCTCCTCGGCGTACTTCTCCGGCTGCGCCGCCGGCAGGTCGATCTTGTTGAGCACCGGGATGATCTCGAGGTCGTTCTCCATCGCCAGGTACAGGTTGGCGAGGGTCTGCGCCTCGATGCCCTGCGCGGCGTCGACCAGCAGGACGGCGCCCTCGCAGGCCGCGAGCGAACGGGAGACCTCGTAGGTGAAGTCGACGTGCCCCGGCGTGTCGATCATGTTGAGCGCGTGCGCCTGCTCGCCCAGCTGCCACGGCATCCGCACGGCCTGCGACTTGATCGTGATGCCGCGCTCGCGCTCGATGTCCATCCGGTCGAGGTACTGCGCCCGCATGGCCCGCGGCTCGACGACGCCGGTGAGCTGCAGCATGCGGTCGGCGAGAGTCGACTTGCCGTGGTCGATGTGCGCGATGATGCAGAAGTTGCGGATGAGCTCGGGCGCCGTGGCGTTCGGCTCGATGCGCGCACGCAGCGCGGGTCCGGGGATGGGCAACGCGATTCGCTCCGTCAGGGTCGCTGGAAGGGTGTCGTCGGTGGTGACGAGGCCCGGCCATTGTCCCATGAGGTTGTCCCCCGAGGTTGCCGGCCGCGGCCCCGGGCCCATCCCGCGTGCGTGCCCCGTGCACCGCTGCGTACGGTCGAGGTCCACCGACCGACGTGACGGGAGGAGTCCCCGACATGGCAGACCTGACCGGGAAGCGCGTGCTGGCGATCGTGACGAGCTACGGCGTCGAGCAGGACGAGCTGGTCGTACCGCTCGAGCACCTGCGCGCCGCGGGCGCGGAGGTGGTCGTCGCCTCGAACGAGCCGGGCGACGTGCGCACCCTCGTCGGCGACAAGGACCCCGGGCGGTCCGTGCCCGCCGACACCACCTACGACGCCGTCGACCCGGACGGCATCGACCTGCTGCTGGTGCCGGGCGGCACCATCAACGCCGACACGCTGCGCCTGCAGGAGGCAGCGGTCGGCCTCGTCACCGCGTTCGCGCACTCCGGCAGGCCCGTCGCCGCCATCTGCCACGGACCGTGGGCGCTGGTCGAGGCCGGGTGCGTCGGCGGCGCGACGCTCACGTCGTACCCGTCCCTGGCCACCGACGTCCGCAACGCCGGCGGCCGCTGGGTGGACCGGCCCGTGGTGCGCGACGAGGGCGCGGGCTTCCCCCTCGTGACCTCCCGCAACCCCGACGACCTGGACGACTTCCTCGGCGAGGTCGACGCCGCGCTGAGCTCCTGAGACGCCCCTCCCCGCCGCGGCCGGCCGGGCGCTAGCCTCGCGCCATGCCGACCCCGCCCGCCGCCGCGCCCACCGCCGAGCCCACCGCAGGGCAGCCGCGCCCCGTCGTCGATCCGCGCACGGGGCGGCGCACCGACGGCGGCCCGGAGCCCGAGCGCCTCGCGCTGCTCGCCCGCCTCCAGGACGAGTTCGCCGCCACGGTGCCCGGCGTCGCGCCCGACGCGCTCGTCCCGGCGTGCGGCGACTGGCGCGCGGCCGAGCTGGTGCTGCACCTCGCGGGTGTGCACCACTGGGCGTCGGGGATGGTCGTGGGCGACCCGTCGCGCGACGAGGACCTGCCCGCGCCCGACGCCACGGGGCCCGACGGCGGTGCCGCCGCCCTCGCCGAGCTCTACGCCTGGCACGCGGCCGGCCTGCGCGCGGCGCTCGACGGTGCCGGCCCGGACGGCGCCGCGCTGACGCTGCTCGGCGACGGGCCGGCATCGTTCTGGTGGCGGCGCCAGACCCACGAGACGCTCGTGCACCTGCACGACCTGCACGCCGCGCGGGCGGGCTCCGGCCCGGGCGGGCTGGGCGCCGTCGCCGTCCCGCCCGAGGTGTGGGGCGACGGCGTCGACGAGGTCGTGACGATGTTCCAGCCGCGGCAGGTGCAGCTCGGCCGGATGGCGCCGCTCACCGACCGGCTGCGCGTCGTGGCGTCCGACCTCGGCTGGTCGTGGACGCTCGGCGACGCCCCCGACGGCGGCCATGACGGAGCCGTGGACGCAACGCTCACCGCGACCGCGCAGCGGCTCGACCTGCTGCTGTGGGGGCGGCTCACGCCCGAGGAGGCGGGCGCCGTCGTCGAGGGCGACCTCGACGCGGCGCGGCGCGTGCTCGCCGGGCCGCTCGTGCCCTGACCCGGTCGGCGCCGCCGTGCGAACCTCGTCGACCGATGAGTCGCGGCGGGTCGCCCGGTCCCACCGGGCATGAGCGACGAGACGGCCACCGCACCCACCACCGGGACGACCACCCCCGCCACCGTCACCACGGCGCGCGGCGACCGCGTGACCTACGACCTGCGCGGCACCGGCCCCGCGGTGGTCTTCGTCGCGGGCGCCGGCCCGTTCCGCGCCGTCGACCCGGTGACGACCCGCACGGCCGAGCTCCTGGCGGAGGCAGGCGTCACGACCGTCGTCTTCGACCGGCTCGGCCGGGGCGACTCCCCCGCCGCCGGTCGACTCGACCTGGACCGCGAGCTGGACGCCGTGGCGGCCGTGCTCGACGTCGCGGGCGGACCCGCCGTGCTCTGCGGGCACTCGTCGGGCTGCGCGATCTCGCTGCGGGCGGCGGACCGCGGCCTCCCGGTCCTCGGGCTCGCGCTGTGGGAGGCGCCGCTGGAGTCCGGCGCCGAGGAGACGGCCGCCTGGGCGGCCGAGATCGAGCGGCGGACCGACGCCGGCGACCTCGAGGGCGCCACCGAGCACTTCATGAAGGACATGCCGCCCGAATGGCTCGCCGGGGCCAAGGCCTCCCCGGACTGGCCCGCGATCGCGGCGTCCGTCGTCTCGCAGCGCGCCGACGCGCAGGCGCTGGCCTGGGCGACGAGGGCGTTGCACGACGGCGGGCTGTCCGGCCTCGACGTGCCGCTGCTCGCCATGACCGGGGAGCAGACCTTCCCCGGCATGCCCGAGGCGGCGCGCGCGCTCGCCGCCGCGGTGCCGGACGGCACCGCCGAGACCGTTCCGGGAGCCGACCACTCGTGGGACCCGGAGGCGATGGCCGACCGGCTGGCGCGGTTCGTGCTCGAGTGAGCCGCACGTAGGCTGTCGGCCGTGGCGAACCGATGGCTGAACCTGCTCGCGGACGTCCTGCGCTCGGCGACCCGCCCGTCGTCGCGCGGCGCGGCGCGCCCCGCCTCGACCACTCGGCCCGCGACGACGCGCCGCGGCCCGGCCACGCCCGCCCGCGCCGCGGGCTACCCCGGCGACTACCCGGGCACGGTGCGCCCGGTGTACTCCCCGAGCCTGGACGGCGAGCCCGACCCGGGCGAGGTCGTGTGGACGTGGGTGCCCTACGAGGAGGACCACGCCCAGGGCAAGGACCGGCCGGTGCTGCTCGTGGGCCGCGACGGCCCGTGGCTGCTGGCCCTGCAGCTGACCAGCCAGGACCACGACCGCGACGCCGCGCAGGAGGCGCGGCACGGCCGGCTGTGGATGGACGTCGGCACCGGGGCGTGGGACTCGCGGAAGCGCCCGAGCGAGGTGCGCCTCGACCGCGTCATCCGTATCGACCCGCGGGCGGTGCGCCGCGAGGGCGCCGTCATGGACCGTCGGACGTTCGACCGGGTGGCCCGGGCGATGGCGGACGCCCGCCGCTGATCCCGCCGTCCGCCGCGGGGCGCATCTCACAGGACGCCGTCGCGCACGCGGTTCTGCCCAGCCGGCCCCTCTGCTATCGTTGATGTTTGCGTGTCCGCCCAGGTCGGCGGGCACAGCCGCAGTTCCTCTCCACGGGTTCCCCACCCCAGTCCCGGAGCTGTGGCCGCCCTCTACGACCTATCCGCTCGCCGGCAGGCGAACACACCAGGAAGTCCACACGTGGCAAACATCAAGTCCCAGATCAAGCGCATCAAGACGAACGAGAAGGCGCGCCTGCGCAACAAGGCCGTCAAGTCTGAGCTGAAGACCTACGTGCGCAAGGTGCGCGAGGCCGTCGCCGCGGGCGACAAGGAGGCCGCGGCCACCGCGCTGCAGGCCGCGTCCCGCAAGCTCGACAAGGCCGTCTCGAAGGGCGTCATCCACGCCAACCAGGCCGCGAACCGCAAGTCGGCCATCGCGAAGCAGGTCGAGGCGCTCTGAGCTGCCTCTAGTCGTCGCGCTCGGTCCGCCTGACGCCTCTCACGTCGGGGCGGACCAGCAAGGCTTCGAAGGGCGCCGCACCCCCGGGTG
>NZ_JBHVBO010000208.1:0-6844 GCF_042668085.1 Isoptericola sp. NPDC057391
AACCCCGCCCGGGGACGTGCGCAGCCGCATGCCCGGCGACCTCTTCCGGGGCAGGATCGGAGGATGTCCACGACGCTGCGCGAGCTCCTGCTGGGCCAGGTCGAGTTCTACTGGGACGCGCACCTGTGGCCCCGGCTGCAGGGGCTCACCGACGACGAGTACCTCTGGGAGCCGGTCGAGGGCGCGTGGAGCCTGCGGCGCGACGACGCCGGCACGGTCCGGATCGAGCTGACGCCGGTGGACCCGCCGGTGCCACCGGTGACGACGATCGCATGGCGCGCCGCGCACCTGGGGCGCGACGTCTGGGGCAAGCGGGGCCGCGCGCTCTTCGGTCCGACGCCGGCCCCCGAGGACGCCGACATGTTCGACCCGCGCCACTGGCCGGAGCCCCTGCCGCTCACGGCCGACGGGGGCCTCGACCTGCTGCGGGAGGGCTACGAGCTGTGGCGCGGCCACCTCGCGCGCCTCGACGACGACGCCCTCACCCGGCCGCTCGGGCCCCGCGGCGGACCGTACGCCGAGGACTCCCTGGCCGCGCTCGTCGTGCACCTCAACCGCGAGGCGATGGCGCACGGCGCCGAGATGTGCCTGCTGCGCGACCTCTACCGCGCGCAGCGTCGGCGCCGCGACCCCGTCGTCGCCGCGGCGCTCGGGGGCAGCGCGGCCGACGTCGAGCGGATGCTCCGGCTCGACGGCGGCCTGGACGACCTGCCCGACCGGCACCCGACGCTGGTCGTGGAGCTGGCCGGCCTCGGCCGCTGGGACGCGGTGCGGTCGCTCGTGGAGCGCGGCTTCCCGGTCACGGTCGCCGCCGACGACGGCAGCACGGCGCTGCACCACGCGGCGAGCACCGGCACCCCGGACGATGCGCGGCTGCTGCTCGCACGGGGCGCGGACCCGCACGCCGTCGACGGGCGCTTCGGGACGACGCCGGAGGGCTGGGCGCAGTATCTGGGCCGCACGGAGCTGGCGGAGCTGCTCGCCGGCTGAGCCGCCGGACGGAGGGCTGTGGATAACCCCGGCGGACGTCGAGCCCGGTGCGGCAGGGTGACGGCGCATGGACACCATCACCCCGTTCCGCCCGGGCGACGAGGTCGCCGACGACGCCGAGCTGCTGGAGCTCGCCCACTTCCTCGCAGGAGGCGTCCACCCGCGACGCCGCACCCTCACCGTCACCTGGCTGGACGCCGACGACCGGCTCCTGGGACTCGCCCTCCCCGTGGACGACGTGCCCCGGCGGCCGGACGCCGCAGCCCTCGTCGGCCTGGGCACCGTGCTGCGCAGCGTCGTCGACGACGAGGCGCCCGGCGGCTGCGCCGTCGTCGTGCTGGAGCGCCCGGGCGACGCCACCCTCACCTCCGACGACCGGGCCTGGAACCGCGACCTGCGCGAGCAGGCCGACGCCCAGGGCGTGCGGCTGCGCGGGTTCTTCGTCGCCGCCGGCGGGACGGTGCGGCCGCTGGCGCTCGACGACGCGTGACGGCGCGACCGTCATCGACCCGGACCGTCGCGCGCCGCGATCGTGCGACGAAGGTCCTCGCGCGAGTGGATGCCGAGCTTCAGGTACACCTTGCGCAGGTGGTACTCGACCGTCTTCGGCGACAGGAAGAGCGCGGCCGCCGCCTCGCGGGTGGTGTGCCCGTCCGCGAGGAGGAGCCCCACCTGGAGCTCCTGCGCGGTGAGCTCGGCCCGCCACCCGTCGCCGGAGCGCCGGACGACCTCGCCGGTCGCGGTGAGCTCCGAGGCGGCGCGTGCGGACCAGGCCGCCGCACCCAGCCGCTCGAAGGTCGCGAGCGCCGCCCGCAGGTGCCCGCGCGCCGCGACGCGGTGCCCGGACCGGCGCAGCCGCTGGCCGTACGCGAGCCGCGTGCGGGCCGTCTCGAACACGTCGGGGGTGCGCGCGTGCAGCGCGAGGGCCGCGTCGAACGACGCGTCGGCCCCGTCGCCGCCGTCGGCACCGTCAGCGACGAGCCCGGTGGCGCGGCTCGCCCGGGCGAGCGCCCACGGGCTCCCCTTGGCGCGGGCCGCGGCGGCGTACGGCGGCACCCGACGCCGCGCCCCGGCCAGGTCGCCCTCCCGGACCAACGCCTCCACGAGCTCCGGCACGGGCGCGAGGTCGACGTCGTCCATCCCGTACCGCTCGAGCAGCGTCTCGAGGTCGGTGAGCTCCGCGACGGCGACGGTGACGTCGCCACGGGACAGCGCGAGGTCCCCCAGGGCGAAGTGCACCCAGGCCTCCAGCAGGTGCATGTCCCCGCCCCGGCAGAGCTCCAGCGCCTCGTCGGCGTCGCCCCGGCAGCGGGCCGCGTCCCCCTGCCGGGCCGCGTGCCAGCACCGGCCCGCCAGCGCCGCCGCGAGCGGTCCGCGCTGGCCGGTCTCGCGGGCGATGTCCACCGCGAGCGAGTACTCGGCCGTCGCCCGGTCCCACGTGTCGCCCGTCGCGTGGCCGCGGGCCGCCAGGAAGAGGAGGCCGGGCAGCTCCGCGACCGTCGCCGCGCGACGCACCTCCGGCACGCGGTCCGCGAGGGCTGCGGCCCCCGACGCGTCCCGCAGGTACAGGGGCACGATCATCAGCCACCGCCACCAGCGCGGGTCGGACGCGAGGCCCGCGTCCGCCTCGAGGATCGGGACGGCGGCCTCCACCTCGGCGATCCCGCCCCGCCCGGCGAGGACGCGCGCCGTGCCGCAGCCGAGCAGCGCCAGGGCTCGGGCCCGGGCCGTGGTCGTGGCGGGCACCAGGGCCTCGAGCTCAGCCGCGAGCTCGAGGGAGACGGCGGTCCCGCCCAGGAAGAACGCGACGTAGACGGCGTCGGCGAGCACGTGCACGCGGTCGTCGGGCGACGCCGTCTCCGCCGCGAGCCGGCGGAGCATGGCGACCGCGTCGCCCAGGGCCCCGGTGCGCGCGGCGACGCCGGCGCGCAGCTCGAGCGCTCCCCTGGCCACGGCGGGCTCGGGGGACTGCTCGCCGAGCTCGTCGAGCAGGCGCAGCGCGCCCCGCGCGTCCCCCGCGGCCCAGGTCGCGCCCGCCGCGCGCAGCAGCCGGTCGCCGCGCCGCGCGGCGCTCGGGCTCAGCGCCGCCGCCCGCCGGTACGCGGCCGACGCGACGGCGTGCCCCGCCCGCGCCGCCGCGCGGTCGCCCGCGGCATGGAGCAGGTCGGCCACGGCCGCCTCCGGGCCTCGGACGGACTCCGCGAGGTGCCACGCGCGTCGGTCGTCGTCCCGGCGCGGCAGGGCGGTCGCGACCGCCCGGTGCGCCGCCCGTCGTCCGGCCGCCGGGGCGCCGGTGTAGACGACGGACCGCAGCAACGGGTGGCGGAACGCGAGCCGCCCGGCGCCGACCGTCACGAGGCCGGCGTCCTCGGCCGCGTCGAGGGCGGCGAGGTCCAGCCCGAGGGTCTCGGCGGCGGCCGCGGTCAGGGCCAGGTCGCCGCCGGCCACCGCCGCCACGAGCAGGACCTCCCGCGCGGGGGCGGGCAGGCGGCCCACGCGCCGCGAGAAGGCCCGGGTGATGGTCTCCGGCACGGTCGACGGCATGCCCGAGACCTCGGGCCACAGCGGGCCCGGGTGGGTCGCGAGCTCGATCAGCGCGAGGGGGTTGCCCGCCGACCGCCCGTACAGCTCGGTGAAGCGTGCGGCCGGCACCGGCCCCCCGACCGCACGTTCCACGAGCGCCCGGGCAGGCGCCTCGTCCAGCCCCGTGAGCCGGACGACCGGGAGGCCCGCGACGAGGTCGTCGGCCTCGGGCGTCCGGGCCGCGAGGACCATCGCGACCCGGTCGGCGCCCAGCCGCCGGGCGGCGAAGACGAGGGCCTGCGCCGACGGCGCGTCGAGGTCGTGCAGGTCGTCGACGATCACGACGACGGGGCCCTCCTCCGCGCAACGTGTGAGCATCCCGAGCGTCGCGGCGCCGACGGCCAGCCGGTCGCCTGTCGCGGGCAGCGCGCCACCGCCGGCCGCGAGCGCCGACGTCAGCGCACCCGCCTGGCGGGCCGGCAGCTCGTCGAGCCGGTCGAGGCAGCCCGCGAAGAGCTGGGACAGGCCCGCGAACGGGATCTCGGACTCCGCCACCGTGCCCGTGGCGCGCAGCACGCGCGCCGCCGTGGGCGCCGTCGTGCCGGGGTGCCTCGCGCCGAGCACGGTCGCCGTGTGCTGGAGCAGCGCGCTCTTGCCGACGCCCGGTTCGCCGAGGAGGACGAGGCGCCCCGCCTCCCCGAGCCGGGCCCCGGCCAGGAGCCGGTCGATCGTCGCGACCTCGGCGTCGCGCCCCAGGAGCACCCATCGAGTCTAGGCAGCGCGGCATCACCAGGTGGGGCCCCTGACGCGGGTTCACCCGTGCCGTCCCTACCGTCGCCAGCAGGAGGCTGCCGGCGCCCCGCCGGCGCCCGACGGACGGAGAGAACGATGACCGACACCCAGGTACCCGGCCCGGGCACCGCGCCCGCGCCGCAGGTCGACACCGACGCCCTCATGGCGTTCGTGTTCCGCGCCGTGGAGGAGGCGGGCGCCACCCTCAACGCCGGTCTCGTGGTGATGGGCGACAAGCTCGGGTACTACCGCGACCTCGCCGCGCACGGGCCCAGCACGCCCGCGGAGCTCGCCGCGCGGACGGCGACGGCCGAGCCGTACGCCCGCGAGTGGCTCAACGCGCAGGCCGCGGGCGCGTACGTGACGTACGACCCGGGGTCGGGCCGGTACACGCTGCCGCCCGAGCAGGCGGTCGCCCTCACGGTCGAGGACAGCCCGGCGTTCCTCCCGGGTCTGTTCCAGATCGCGCTCGGCACCGTGCACGACACGGACCACATCCTGGCGGCCGCGCGCTCGGGAACGGGGTTCGGCTGGCACGAGCACGGCGTGGACGTGCACGTCGGGTGCGAGCGGTTCTTCCGCCCGGGCTACCACGCGAACCTCGTCGAGGCGTGGCTGCCCGCCCTCGACGGCGTCGTGGACCGGCTGACCGAAGGCGCGACGGTCGCCGACGTCGGCTGCGGGCACGGCTCGTCGACGATCCTCATGGCCCAGGCGTTCGAGGGCTCGACGTTCGTGGGCTACGACTACCACGAGGGGTCGGTCGCGACGGCGCACGAGCGGGCCGAGGCGGCGGGCGTGGGCGACCGCGTCCGCTTCGAGGTGGCGTCGGCGCAGGACTTCCCCGGCACCGGGTACGACCTCGTGACGATGTTCGACGCCCTGCACGACATGGGAGACCCCGTCGGCGCGGCCCGGCACGTCCACGACGCGCTCGCCGACGACGGCACCTGGATGGTCGTCGAGCCGATGGCCGGTGACCGCGTGGAGGACAACCTCAACCCCGTGGGTCGCGCGTACTACGGCTTCTCCACGCTGCTGTGCACGCCCACGTCGCTGGCGCAGGACGTCGGCCTGGCGCTCGGCACCCAGGCCGGGCCCGCGCGCATCCGCGACGTCGTCACCGCCGGCGGGCTCACCCGGTTCCGCGAGGTCGCGCGCACGCCGTTCAACCTGGTCTTCGAGGCGCGGCGGTGACGGCCCCGCTCGGTAGTCGCCACCCGGTGGTCGCCCCGGTGGTCGCACCCGGGCGACGCGGCCGTCGACCGCTCAGTCGACGCGCACCGACTGCGCGCCGTCGACGACGTCGGCGGTGCCGTGCCGCAGCGGGCGCGGCTCGAGCTCCAGGAACACCAGCCCGCTGTCGGCGAGGCGCGACCGGGTGACGGCGAAGCCGCTCGGCGCGGCGCCGTCGTCGAACAGGCGCGTGCCGGAGCCGACGACAACGGGCGCGACGACCAGGCGCCAGACGTCGACGAGCCCCAGGTCGTGCAGGGTGCTGGCCAGCCGCGCGCTGCCGTGCACCTGCAGCTCGCCGTCGGGGCCGTCCTTGAGCGCCCGCACCTGGGCGGCGAGGTCGGCGTCGTCGGCGGGGTGGAGGACGGTCGTCCCGGCCCACTCGGGGTCCCGCAGGGTCGAGGAGACGACGTAGCGCGGGCCGGCGTCGATGCGGGCGGCGAGGGCGTCGTCCGGGTCGGTGACCTGCCCCCAGGACGCCCAGAACATGTCGTAGGTGGTGCGGCCGAGCAGGAAGGCGTCGACCTCGGCGAACCAGCCGTCCACGACCTCCCCGAACACCGGGTCCGTGGTGAACGGGACGAACCAGCCGCCCTCGGTGAAGCCGCCGCGGGTGTCCTCCTCGGGCCCGCCCGGACCCTGCACGATCCCGTCGAGCGAGGTGAAGATGTTGACGCTGAGCCTCATGGGAACCTCCGTCGTCGGCCGCCCGGCCGGCCTTTGCCCTGGACTTCCGCGCCTCGGCGGCATACTTTCACCTCGGCAGCATGCTGTGACCGGATTCACACACACGCTACCGGACCGACGGGTGGAGGGAGCAGGGCCGTGGCCGACGTCCTGGTGCTCAACGCGGGCTACGAGCCGCTGCACCGCGTGTCGGTCAAGCACGCCATCACGATGCTCGTCCGCGAGGTGGCCGTCGTCGAGGAGGCGGTGGAGGGCCACCGCTTCGGCCCGTACCCGCTGCCCCGCGTGCTGCGCCTGGTGCGGTACGTCGCGATGCGCTGGCGCTACCGCAGCGCCGGGCGGCCGGCGGTCACCAAGGACGGCGTGAAGCGGCGCGACGGCGCGTGCGCGTACTGCGGCGGCCCGGCCGAGACGGTGGACCACGTGATCCCCCGCTCCCGCGGCGGCGACTCGTCGTGGCTCAACCTCGTCGCGGCGTGCGAGCCGTGCAACGGGCGCAAGGCCGACCGCACGCCGCTGGAGGCCGGCATGCCGCTGCTGCTCGCGCCGTTCGTGCCGCCCGCGGAGCACGGGCTCGTGCGCCGGCGACGGCGCGCTGCCGCGACGGCCGCGGCCT
>NZ_JBHVBO010000209.1:0-6792 GCF_042668085.1 Isoptericola sp. NPDC057391
GGACCGCAGCACCTGCGGTCCGTCCCCTTCGTCGTGAGCGGGGTCCGGTCAGCGCTTCTGCTTCTTGAGCGCCTTCTCGCTGATCGGCGCGGTGCCGTCGGCCCGCTGCTGGGCGTAGTACGCCCGCGCCTCGTCCTGCCGCTCCGCCTCGATGCCGGACGCGATGACCGCCCGCAGGTGCTCCGGCCCGTAGCCCCAGGCGTCGACGAGGTCGACGGCGTGCGGGCGCAGGCGGTCGAGCAGGCGGTCGACGTACGACGTCACGGTGCGCGCGCGCTGCGCGGACAGCCGCCCGTTGATGAGGTACCACGCGAGGTTGCGCTCGATGAGGGTGAGCCCGAAGACGTCGCGCACCCACGTCATCACGCGCCGGGTGCCCGGGTCCTCGACCTGCTCGAGCGCGTCGGTGAACGCCGACCAGCGCAGCAGGTCCGCGTGCGCCTTCGCCGCCTCGACGAGCTGCACCTGGTTCTCGTCGAAGATCCGCGCGGCCGTCACGGGGTCGGCCTTCTGCGCGGGCCGCAGCGCCATCGCGACGTCCTCGACGATCGTCGCGACGCGGTCGGCCAGCAGCTCGCGCTGCGTCTCGGCGTCGCGCAGGTGCCCGGCGGCACGACGCGGGTCGCCGACGTCGGCCAGGGCCTGGCCCGCCCGGCGCAGGCCCGTGCGGTGCAGCGCCGCGTCCGCGGCGCGGTCGACGACGAACCGGGCGATGCCCGCCGGCGTCGACGTCGCGCCCTTGAGCGCCTTGGCGTAGTCGCCCACGAGGCGCTTGGCCACGAGCTGCAGCAGCACGGTGTTGTCGCCCTCGAACGTGGCGTACACGTCCATGTCGTGGTGCAGGCTCGTGATGCGGTTCTCGGTGATGAAGCCGGCGCCGCCGCAGGCCACGCGGGCCTCCTGCAGCGTCTCGAGCACGAACGTCGTCGACGTCGCCTTGAGCGCCGCCGCCATCGTCTCGAGGTCCTCGCGGTTCTCCGGGGTGTCCTTCTCGCCGGAGAAGACGTCGTCGAACAGGTCGAGCAGGCGGTCGTGGGCGAAGTGCGTCGCGTACGTCTCCGCGATGCGCGGGAAGAGGCGGCGGCGGTGCGTCGCGTAGTCCAGCAGCACCGTCTCCTCGATCGGCGACGACGACGTGAACTGGCGGCGCTCGGCGCCGTACCGCACGGCGATGGCGAGCCCCAGCTTGGACGCCGTCGACGCGGCGCCGTCCAGGGACACGCGCCCCTGCACCAGGGACCCGAGCATCGTGAAGAAGCGGCGGCCCGGGCTGTCGATCGACGACGAGTAGGTGCCGTCGGCGGCGACCTCGCCGTAGCGGGCGAGCAGGTCGGTGCGTGGGATGCGGACGTGGTCGAACGCGAGGCGCCCGTTGTCGACGCCGCGCAGGCCGCCCTTGAGCCCGTCGTCGTGCCCGCTGATCCCGGGCAGGAACTCCATCGTCTCCGGGTCGCGCACCGGCACGTAGAAGCAGTGCACCCCGTGGTTGACGCCGTTCGTGATGAGCTGCGCGAAGACGGTCGCCGCCGTGGCGTGCACGGCCGCGTTGCCGAGGAACTCCTTCCACGCCGCGCGGAACGGCGTGTGGATCTCGAACTCCTCGGTCTCCGGGTCGTAGGTCGCCGTCGTGGCGACCGACGCGACGTCGGAGCCGTGCCCGATCTCCGTCATCGCGAACGCGCCGGGCACGGACAGGTCCATGGCTCCCGGCAGCAGGCGGTCCTGCTGCTCCGGGGTGCCCAGGTGCAGGATCGCCGAGGAGAACAGGCCCCACTGGACGCCCGCCTTGATCTGCAGCGACGGGTCGGCCACGACGAGCTCCTCGAAGCCCGCCAGGTTGGCGCCCGGCGCGTTCCCGCCGCCGAGGCGCTCGGGGAACGCGAGCCACACCTGGTGCTTCTCGTCCTCGTGGGCGAGCAGGCGCATCTGCTCGAGCACCCGCTCGCGGTGCTCGTCCATCGAGAGCGACTCGTCCTTCCAGAAGGCCGGGTCGGTCGAGCGCGCGCGGGCGTGGCGGCGCCACTCCGGCCAACGGCCGAGCAGCTGCTCGGACAGGCCGGCGACGTCGATCCGCGGGGTCGCCTTGGGGGCGGGAGCGGCCTGCGTCGTCGCGGGACGGTCGGACGTCGTGGTCATCGGTTCTCCTGCAGGTGTGCGGGGTTGGAGGTCTCGGAGGGACGGGAGGGCCCGCCGGGGTCGAGGGGCGCCGCGTCGTCGTGGTGGAGGACGCCGACGGGGCCGGTCCAGAGCCAGAGCGTCACCTTCTCGGTGAGCTCCTCCCGGGTGAGGCGGTCGGGGCCGGCCTGTGCTGCGCCATGGCCGAGCCACCACTCGCCGGCGCCGCGCACGAAGCCGACGGCCCCGGCGGCCCAGGCGGCGGCGAGCGCCGGGGGCACCTGGACGGCCTTGGCGAACGGCTCGGCCACCAGCTCGATCACGGAGTCGAGGTATGCGCCGAGCGCCTCGACCTGCCCGGTGCCGGCGGCGCCGGGCGCGGGCTCGTTGCCGCCGATGGCGGTCCTGGTCACGAACCAGTAGACGTTGGGCGAGTGCTCGATCATCTCGAGGTACACCCGCACCATCGCGCGCAGGGCCGCGTGCGGAGTGGGGGCGGCCTCGGCGGCCTCGCGCAGGGCGTCGTGCATCGTCGCGACGACGTGCGCGGCCACGGCGAGGCGCAGGCCCGCCTTGTCCTCGAAGTACCGGTAGACGATCGACTTGGACGTGCCCGCCTCGCCGGCGATCTCGTCCATGGAGACCCCGGGGCCTCCGCGGTGCACGGCCTTGCGCGCGGCGTTGACGAGCTGCGCCCGCCGCGCGGCACGATGGTCGTCCCAGCGCGTCGAACGACCGTCGAGGGCCGCACGTGCGTCCGGGGTCGAACGGGCGTCGAGCTGTTCCGCGGCCCTCATCGGCCGCACCTTGTGACTCGTCTCACGAGACTGAGAGTATCAGGTACTGTGAGTCCTACCTGACCGACGGAGTGAAGGATCTACCCCTGTGGCTACACGCAAGCCGTCCGGCGCCTCCCGGACCACCAGTGCAGCGAGCTCGTCCGCCCCCGCCGGCGTGCGCGACGCCGTGATCGTGGGCGGCAACCGCATCCCGTTCTCGCGCACCGGCAAGAAGTACGCCGACGCCTCCAACCAGGAGATGTTCACCGCGGCGCTCGAAGGGCTCGTCGCCCGGTTCGGCCTGCAGGGCGAGCGCCTCGGCGAGGTCGTGGGCGGGGCGGTGCTCAAGCACTCGCGCGACTTCAACCTGATCCGTGAGTCGGTGCTCGGCTCCTCGCTGTCCCCCCAGACCCCCGCGTTCGACCTGCAGCAGGCGTGCGCGACCGGCCTCGAGGCCGCGATCACCGTGGCGAACAAGATCCGCCTCGGGCAGATCGAGTCGGGCGTCGCCGGCGGTACCGACACCATCTCCGACGCCCCGGTCGCGGTGAGCGAGGGGCTGCGCCGGGCGCTCCTGGACGCGTCGCACGCCAAGACCCTCCAGGCCCGGCTCAAGGCCTTCGCGCGGATCCGTCCCGCCGACCTCAAGCCGCTGACCCCCGCCACCGACGAGCCGCGCACCGGCCTGTCGATGGGTGAGCACCAGGCGATCACCACCGCCCGCTGGGGCATCTCCCGCGCCGCGCAGGACGAGGTGGCGCTCGCCAGCCACCAGCGCCTCGCCGCCGCGTGGGACGCGGGGTTCTTCGACGACCTCGTCACGCCGTTCCGCGGCCTGACCCGCGACGACAACCTGCGCGCGGACACCTCGCTGGAGAAGCTCGCGAAGCTCAAGCCGGTGTTCGGCCGCGGCCTCGCCGAGCCCGCCGAGCCCACGATGACGGCCGGCAACTCCACCCCGCTGACCGACGGCGCCTCCACCGTGCTGCTGTCGTCCGCCGCGTGGGCCGCCGAGCGCGACCTGCCGGTGCTCGCGCGCCTCGTCGACGCCGAGACGGCCGCCGTCGACTTCGTGCACGGCCACGACGGCCTCCTCATGGCCCCCGTGCACGCGGTGCCGCGCCTGCTGGCCCGCAACGGCCTGACCCTCGCCGACTTCGACTTCTTCGAGATCCACGAGGCGTTCGCGTCGACCGTCCTCACCACGCTCGCCGCCTGGGAGGACGCCGACTACTGCAAGGCCGAGCTCGGCCTCGACGCGCCGCTCGGCAGCGTCGACCGGGAGAAGCTCAACGTCAACGGCTCCTCGCTCGCCGCCGGCCACCCGTTCGCCGCCACGGGCGGGCGCATCCTCGCCACGGCCGCGAAGATCGTCTCCGCGAAGGCCGCGGAGACCGGAAAGCCGGCCCGTGCCCTGATCTCCGTGTGCGCCGCGGGCGGCCTCGGGGCCACCGCCGTCGTCGAGTCCGTCTGAGAGAGGAACCCGTGACCGACTCCTACACCAGGGCCGTCAACACCGGCTTCACCAAGACGCTCGCCACGAAGCTGGGCCTACCGCGCCCTGCCATCCTCCGCCGCTTCCGCGCCGGCGACCCGCTGACCGTCGGGCCCGTGCTCGTCGTGTCCGACGACGCCTCGGCCCGCGACGCGGACACGCTCGCCCAGGAGCTGCTCGGCTGGGGCCTCGACGTGCGCCGTCAGCCCACCGACGACACCCGCTGGGGCGCCGTCCTGCTCGTGCTCACCGAGACGCAGCGGCCCACCGACGTGTCCGGCGCCGTGCTGGCCACGGGCTCGGTCCTGCGCCGGCTCGCCACCAACGGACGCGTCGTGACCGTCTCCCGCGCGGCCGCCGACGGCGACGCCCCGGCGCTGGCCGCGGCCCGCAACGGCGTCGACGGCTTCCTGCGCTCGCTCGCCAAGGAGCTGCGCGCCGGCGCCACCGGCAACGGGATCGTGCTCACCGACGGCGCCGCCGTCGGCGCCACCTCCGTGCTCGCGACGCTCCGGTTCTTCCTCTCCGCCCGGTCCGCGTACGTGGACGGACAGCTGCTGCCCGTCGGCCCGGCGGACGCCGACCGGCCCGCGGACTGGGACCGGCCGCTGGCCGGGAAGGTCGCCGTCGTCACCGGCGCAGCCCGGGGCATCGGCGCCGCGATCGCCAAGACCCTCGCGCGCGACGGCGCCACCGTCGTGTGCGTGGACGTCCCCGCCGCCGGCGAGGGCCTGGCACGCACCGCCAACGCGGTGGGCGGCACGGCCCTGCAGCTCGACGTCACGGCGGACGACGCCGGGCGCCGCATCCTCGAGCACGCGCGCACCCGCCACGGCGGCCTCGACATCGTGGTGCACAACGCGGGGATCCTGCGCGACAAGCTCCTGGCCAACATGAAGCCCGCCCAGTGGGACGCCGTCGTCGCGGTCAACCTCGAGGCCCAGCTGCGCATCAACGAGCAGCTGCTCGGGCTCGACGGCGGCGAGGGCGTCGACGGGCTGCGCATCGTCTCGCTGGCCTCGACGTCCGGGATCGCCGGCAACAAGGGCCAGACGAACTACGGCTACTCGAAGGCCGGCGTCATCGGGCACACCCGCGCCACGGCCCCGCTGGCCGCGGCCCGGGGCGGCACGGCGAACGCCGTCGCGCCCGGCTTCATCGAGACCGAGATGACGGCGTCGATCCCGTTCGCCACCCGCGAGGTGGCCCGGCGCCTCAACTCGCTGCAGCAGGGCGGCCGGCCGGTCGACGTCGCCGAGGCGATCGTCTTCCTGGCCTCCCCGGCGTCCGCCGGGGTCAACGGCCAGGTGCTGCGCGTCTGCGGCCAGAACCTGGTGGGGCGGTGACCGCGTCCACGCCGGCCACCAGCGCCGGCGAGCCGCTGCGCGTCGAGTCCCTGCCCACCCTGCCGGGCCTCGGCAGCCTGTACGCGCGCGGTGCCGCCGCCTCCGGGCGCATCGCCGCGGGGCGCGCGATGCCGGGCCTGCCCGTCATCGGGCAGGGCCGGTCCGAGGCGGACGGGGAGGTCGCTCCCCTGACGCTGCCGGACGTCGCGTACCGGGTCACCGGCGTGCCGACGGCGGCGCTCGCCCACCACCTGCACGACTACCAGCGGCTGCTGCACGAGCCCGTCACCGACGTGCTGCCCGCGGGCTACCTGCACGTGCTCGCGTTCCCGCTGGCGACGGCGGTCATGGTGCGGGGCGACTTCCCGCTGCCGCTGCTGGGGATGGTGCACCTGGCGAACGACGTCGAGCTGCGCGGGCCCGTCGTCGTGGGCGACGTCCTCGAGGTCCGTGCGTGGGCCGAGAACCTGCGCCCGCACAAGCGCGGCGTGCAGGTGGACCTCGTCGCGGAGGTGCGGCGGCAGGCCGACCCGGGCTCCGCCCCCGTCTGGCGGGGCGTGTCGACCTACCTCGCCAAGGGCTTCCACCTGCCGTGGACCGCGCCCGACGCGGACGCGGTCGACGAGCACGACGGCGAGGACCGCGCCCCCACGGGCACGTGGACCCCGCCGCTGCCCACCGGCCGGTGGGCGCTCGGGCCGGGCACCGGCCGCGCGTACGGCGCCGTCTCGGGCGACCGGAACCCGATCCACCTGTCGGCGCTGTCCGCCAAGGCGTTCGGCTTCCCGCGCGCCATCGCGCACGGCATGTACACGGCGGCGCGCGCCCTGGCCGACGTCGGGCACGCGCGCGGCGACGCGTACCGCTGGACGGTCGAGTTCGCGTCCCCCGTGCTGCTGCCGGGCACGGTGGACGTCGCCGTGACCCCGGCCGACGACGGCGGCTTCGCGTACGTCGGCTGGAACGGCGGCCGGCGCCGGCAGCACTTCCGGGGCACCGTCACCCCGCTCTGACCGGGCGTCGCACAGGCGGTCGGCACCGTGGTCCCGCCGAGGGC
>NZ_JBHVBO010000210.1:0-6783 GCF_042668085.1 Isoptericola sp. NPDC057391
CCGCCCGACCCTCGGCCGGACGGCGCCGTCGTGCGGGCGTCAGCCGCCGATCGCGGCGCCGACGTCCGTGAGGAACGCGTCGGCGGCCTCCTCGGGCGTCATGCGCTCGAACAGCACCTCGGTGTTGATCCGGATCATGATGTCCTGGATCTCGTTCGCGCCGTTCGGCGGCACGACCGGGTTGTCGACGATGTCGGGCTCCAGGTCGGCCATGAAGTCCGCGACCTTCTGGTCCGCGGCCGTCAGCTCGGGCAGGATCGCCTCCCGCACCGACATGTTGGCCGGCAGGCCGCGGTCGGTGAGCTGCAGCTTGGCCACCTCCGGGTCGTTGAGCAGGAAGTCCACGAGCTTCGCCGACTCCTCGGGGTGCTCCGTCTTCGCGGAGATCGAGTAATACATGGCCGGCTTGAAGTACATGCCGGTGCGCTCGAACTCCGACTCGCCGGGCAGCCGCAGGAGCTCCAGCTCGTGGCCGGACGCGTCGGACAGCGCGCCGAGCTGGTTGGACCACCACACGCCCATCGCGCCGGCGTTGGTGCCGAGCAGCGAGCCCTCCGGCCCGGCGTTCTGGTACTCCACCGACCGCGACGCGTCGGGCTGGCCACCGTTCGCCATGAGGTCCAGCGACGTCTGGAAGAACTCCGCGACCGTCTCCTTGGAGACGCCGAGCGTGCCGTCCTCGGTGTAGAGGGACTCGCCCTTCTGCCGGGCCAGCACGTTGAGGCCGGCCTCGTTGAAGCCGTAGTCCTGCGCCCCCCAGACGCCGTCACCGGCGCCCTTCGCGATCTTCCCGGCGATGTCGACGTACTCGTCCCAGGTCCAGGTCGTGTCGTCGGGCATCTCGACGCCCGCGTCGGCGAAGATCTGCGGGTCGGCGACCATGGCGTAGGCGTTGACGCCCGTCGGGATGCCGACGAGCTTGCCGTCCACCTCGCCCGTGCCGAGGATGTCCTCGGGGATCTCGGAGGTGTCGACGCCCGTCATCTCGCCGATGACACCGCGCGACGCGTAGTCGGACAGGTACCGCTCCTCCTGGGTGATGACGTCCGGGGTGTCGCCGCCCGCCGTGGCGGTGGCGAGCTTGTCCCAGTAGCCGTCCCAGTCGGTGTAGTCCGGCACCACGGTGATGCCGGGGTTCTTCTCCTCGAACAGGTCGATGATCTGCTGGGTGGTCTTGTGCCGGTCGTCCGACCCCCACCAGGCGAAGCGGATCTCGACGTCCCCGTCGCCGCCGCCGTCGTCGTCTGACGGCATGGCGCCGGAGTCGCCGGAGCAGGCGGTGAGGGCGAGGGCCCCTGCCGCGGTGAGCGCGACGAGCGCGACGCCGCGGCGTCGCGCCGCCCGGGTGGCTGTGACTCGCATGAGGTTCTCCTTCGAACGGGTGCGAACTACTTGATGCCTGTGGTGGCGATGCCCTTGACGAGGTACTTCTGGCCGAACAGGAAGACGAGGAACACGGGGATCAGGGAGACGATCGACATCGCGAACAGCGGTCCCCACGAGCTGTTGCTCGTGGCGTCGACGAAGGTGCGCAGCGCGATGGGCACGGTGTACATGTCCGGCTTCGTCAGGAAGATGAGCTGGCTGAAGAAGTCGTTCCACGTCCAGATGAACGTGAAGATCGCGGTGGTGGCGAGGGCCGGCAGCGACAGCGGCAGCATGATCCGCAGGTAGATGCGCACGTGCCCGCAGCCGTCGAGGCGGGCCGCCTCGTCGAGGTCCTTCGGGATGCCGCGGAAGAACTGCACCATGAGGAACACGAAGAACGCGTCCGTGGCCAGCAGCTTCGGCACGATCAGCGGCAGGAACGTGTTGATCCACGACAGCGACGAGAACAGGATGTACTGCGGCACGATGATCACGTGGATCGGCAGCATGATCGACATGAGCATGATCGCGAACCACAGGTTGCGGCCCCGGAACTTCAGCCGGGCGAACGCATAGGCCGCCATCGAGCACGAGACCAGGTTGCCGAGCACCGACCCGAGCACGACGATCGCCGAGTTCAGCAGGTAGTGGCTGAACGGGTCCAGCAGGGCGTTCCAGCCGTCGGTGTAGTTGCCGAAGTCCCACTCGGTGGGGATCAGCCCGGGCTCGCGGAAGATGAGCTCGGTCGGCTTGAACGAGCTCGCCAGCATCCACAGCAGCGGGTAGAGCATGACGAGCCCGAAGGCGATGAGCGCGACGTGCCGGAGCACGCGGCGGACCGCGGTCCAGGCGCGGCCGCGCGGCGGGCGGCGCTCGGGGTAGGTCGCCGCCACCTCGGAGAGCGTGGGGCGGGGACCCGCGGGGTGCGACTCGGGGCGCGGCTCGGTGCGCGCGGGAGCGTCAGTCATCGTAGAAGACCCAGAACTTGGAGGCGAGGAAGTTCACGGCGGTCATGCCCGCCACGACGAGCAGCAGGAACCACGCCATCGCGGACGCGTACCCCATCTGGTAGGAGCTGAAGCCCTTCTCGTAGAGGTAGAGCGTGTAGAAGAGCGTGGAGTCGACCGGCCCGCCCGTGCCGCCGCTCACGATGAACGCCTGCGTGAACGACTGGAACGCCCCGATGAGCTGCAGCACCAGGTTGAAGAAGATGATCGGCGTGAGCAGCGGCACCGTGATGCTGCGGAAGCGGCGCCAGCGGCCCGCGCCGTCGATCGCCGCGGCCTCGTAGTACATCGCCGGGATCTGCCGCAGCCCGGCCAGGAAGATGATCATCGGCGCACCGAACGTCCAGACGTTCAGGATCATGAGGGTGCCGAGCGCGTAGTCGGGGTGCGACACCCAGCCGACGCCCTCGATCCCGAAGAACCCGAGGACCTGGTTCACGAGGCCGTCGGCCCCGAACACCTGCCGCCACAGGATGGCGATGGCGACGCTGCCGCCGAGCAGCGACGGCAGGTAGTACACCGACCGGTAGAACGCCAGGCCGCGCAGCCCCTTGTCGAGCACCATCGCGAGCGCGAGCGCTGCGGCGAGCTGCAGCGGCACCGAGACGAGCACGTAGGTGAACGTGACCTTCAGCGCCTGGAAGAAGCGCGGGTCGTCGAACATGCGGGTGTAGTTCTCGAGCCCGATCCACCCCGGGGCCTCGAGCAGGCTGTAGTCCGTGAACGACAGGTACAGGGACGCGACCAGCGGGAACGCCGTGATGAGGACGAGCCCGACGAACCACGGGGCGAGGAAGAGCGCCGCGGCCTTGCCGTCGCCCTTGCGCGTCTCCCGCGCGGCCCCGCGGGTGCGGGCGACCTCCTGGATCACCGCCATCGCGGCACCCTGCCGATCCGGTCGCCGATCACGTCGCCGATCACGCTGCCGATCGGCGTGCTGGTGGGCGTCATCGCCGGCCTCCCGATCCTCGTCGATCCGTGGTCCCCGGCACCTGCGCCTGGAAACCGGTTGCTTCTCGGGAACGTACCACGAGAGGAACCGGTTTCCAATGGTGTACCGTCGGCTCGTGAGCACGAGGAGGCACCGATGCCTGAGCTGAACGTCCGGCGACCGTCCGTCACCATCGCGGACGTCGCCGCCGCCGCGGGCGTCTCGCGCGCCACCGTCTCCCGCGTGATGAACGGTCGCAGCACCGTCGACCCCGCCATCGCCGCGCGGGTGCAGGAGGCGGCGATCGACCTGAACTACCGCCCCAGCAACGTCGCGCGCAGCCTGTCCCTCGGGCGCACCGAGACAGTCGCGCTCGTGGTGCCAGACCTCGGCAACCCCGTGTTCCAGCAGATCCTGCGCGGTGTGACCTCCGCCGCCGCGGAGGACGGCTACCGCGTGCTCGTCGCCGACGCCGCCGAGGACCCCTCGGAGGAGGCGGCCATCGCCCGCGAGGCGCGCATGCGCTGCGACGCGCTCATCCTGGTCGCTCCCCGCATGCCCGGCACGGCCCTCGACGCGCTGCTCCCGCTCGTCTCCCCCGCGGCCGTGATCAACCGTCCCGTCGACCACCCGGCCACCCCCAGCCTGGTCATCGACTACGAGGACGCCACCGTCCAGGTCGTCGAGCACCTCGTCGGCCTCGGGCACCGCCGCCTCGCCTACCTCGCGGGGCCGCGGGCCGCCGCGACCGACGTCGCCCGGCGCGCCGGCCTCGCCACCGCCCTCGAGCGCCACCCGGACCTCGAGGTCGTCGAGCTCCCCGTGGGCGCCGACCTGGCGTCCGGCCACGCGGCCGCGGGCGAGGTCCTCGCGAGCCGCGCCACCGCCGTCGTCGCCTACAACGACCTGGTGGCGTTCGGCCTCCTGGCCGCGCTCAACGAGGCGGGCGTCGCCGTGCCCGGCGACATCTCGGTGGCCGGCTACGACGACATCGACCTCGCCCGGTACGCGACGCCCGGCCTGACCACCGTGTCCGTGCCCCAGGCCGAGCTCGGCCGCCAGGCGTGGCGCGAGCTGCACTCCGTCATCGACGACGACGCGCACGCGGCCACCACCACCCGGTTCACCGCGCGCCTCGAGGCCCGCTCCAGCACCGGGCCGGTGCCGCGCAGCATCGCGCGGGCCGTCGTCACCGAGCCCGAGCCTGCCGCGACGCCGGAGACGGACGTCGCCGACCCCGGCCCGACGTGGTCCGTCGAGCCGCGCGAGATCGTGCTGCGCCACACGCGCGACCGGGTGCCGCTGGCGCGGTACGTCGACGGCGAGCGGCTGCCAGCCATCCACTCCCCGCGCCCGTACCTGCACCCGGTGCACTCGCTGGCGGGCGTGCCCCTCACCGAGTCCGAGCCGGTGGACCACCGGCACCACTACGGCGTGAGCGTCGCGGTGCCCGACGTCAACGGCACGAGCTTCTGGGGCGGCCGCACGTTCGTGGCCGACGTCGGCCCGACGCTGCTGCCCAACCACGGCCGCCAGGTGAGCACGCGCGCGGAGGTCGACCCGCTCGCGCCCCACGTGCTGCACGACACCGTGCGCTGGGACGACGAGCACGGCAACCCCCTGCTCGACGAGCAGCGCCGGCTCGCCGCCCGCCTCCTCGACGACGGCACGTGGGTGCTCGACTGGCGCACCACCCTGCACGCGTCGTACCAGCCGCTGGAGATCCGCTCGCCGGCCACCAACGGGCGCCCGGGCGCCGGGTACGGCGGCGTCTTCTGGCGCGCGCCGATGTCGCAGAGCACGGTCGTGCTGTCGCAGGCGGGCGAGGGCGAGGCCCTGGCCCACGGCAGCACGTCGCCCTGGGTGGCCTACGTCCAGCAGCACCACGACCCCTACGCCCCGCCCCAGGAACAGGACCGCCCGACGACGCTGCTGCTCGCGCAGACGTCGACGCCACGGCCGTGGTTCCTGCGCGCCGCGGAGTACCCCGGCGCGGGGCCCGCGCTCGCCTGGGACACGCCGCTCGTCGTGCCCGCCGGCGGCACCGTCGAGACGGGCGTCGTGGCCGCGCTCGTCGACCGCGCGCTCGGCCACGACGAGGCCGCGGCCCTCGCCGCCACCCTGCGCTGACCCCACCCTCGCCGGCCCACCGGACCCACCTCCCTGCACGCCCGCACGACACGGACAGGACGACGATGACCGACCCGACCTCCGACGGCTCTGCCACCCGGATCGCCCCGCAGATCGCGGTCGTGGGCCTGCACGGCCACGGCGCCTCCCACGTGCGCCGGGTGCTCGAGCTCCAGCGCGCCGGACGGGCGCGGCTCGCCGCCGTCGTCGACCCGCGCGAGCCGGGTCCCGGCCACGACGCCCACGACGCCGGTGCGCCCTGGTTCCCCACGCTCGGCGACCTGCTGTCCGCCCCGCAGGCCCGGGTCGACGTCGTCGTGCTGAGCACGCCCATCCCCACCCACCTGCCGCTCGCTCGTGCCGCGATGGAGACCGGCATCGACGTGCTCCTGGAGAAGCCGACGACGGCGTCGCTCGCCGAGCACGCCGAGCTCGTCGCGGTGGCCGAGCGGACGGGCCGCCGCTGCCAGGTGGGCTTCCAGACCTTCGGCTCGCACGCCCTGCCCGCCGCGGCCGGCCTCCTGGCGCGCGGCGAGATCGGCGAGGTGCAGGGGCTCGGCGCCGTCGGCACCTGGGTGCGCACCGCGTCGTACTGGAGGCGCGCCGCCTGGGCGGGCCGACGCCGGCTCGACGGCCGTGACGTCGTCGACGGGGTGGTGACCAACCCGCTGGCCCACGCGGTCGCGACCACGCTGCGGCTCGGCGGGGCGACCACGGCGCAGGACGTCGCCTGGGTGGACACCGACCTGTACCGCGCCAACCCGATCGAGGCCGACGACACCTCCGCGGTGCGGGTCAAGGACGCCGCCGGCCGCCGGTACGGCTTCGGCCTCACCCTGTGCGCGGCCGAGCGCACGCCGGCGCGCGTGGTCGTGACCGGCACCCGCGGCGAGCTGGTCCTCGAGTACGAGCACGACCGCCTGCTGCTGCGCACCGACTCCGTGCAGATGGACAAGACCTACGGGCGCGCCTCCCTGCTGGACGACCTGCTGGCGGCGCGCGCCGACGACGGGCGCCAGCTCCTGTGCGACGTCCGCGACACCGGCGCGTTCATGCGGGTGCTCGAGGCCGTGCGCACCAGCGCCGACCCGACGCCGATCGCGCCCGAGCACGTCGAGTGGCAGGGCGACGGCGACGAGCGACACCCCGTGGTGCGCGACGTCGAGCACTGGTGCGCCGAGGTCGCGCGCACGCAACGCACGTTCGCCGAGCTCGGCGCACCCTGGGCCCGCTGACCTTGCCGAGATAGAGAACCCCTGAGCGCGAGATAGAGAGGCTCGGACGGGCCGCGCCAGCGGGCGCCCCGTCCGGGCCTCTCTATCTCGCGGACCTGCCTTCTCTATCTCG
>NZ_JBHVBO010000211.1:0-6772 GCF_042668085.1 Isoptericola sp. NPDC057391
CCGCCCATTGTGCGAGGGCGACCCGGTCGCTATCGTCGCCTGGGTGTCGTGACCAATCTGTGATATTCATGCTTCAACGACCGTGACCCCGGGGCTGCCGGGGCGGACCCGAGAGGCCGGGTGGGGAGGCTCCCACCGTGCGCCGGGGCGGGGACGGTCATTCGTCGAGGAGGTGCCGATGCGTGCAGCGGTCGAGGTCCGGCCGGCCGAGCAGGACGACATGGTCGACGTCGCGCGCCTGGCGGAGCGCGCCGTCGAGGAGTCGCCGTCGGCCGTGCAGGGAACCCCCTCGGACGCCTCTCGGCTCCTGGAGCACCTGAGCGTGCTGCTGGGCGCGGGCGGGCAGGTGCTCGTCGCGAGCCACGAGGGCGAGATCTGCGGGTTCGCGGTGCTGCGCGTGATCGACCCGCTGCTGTTCGCGACCACGACGAGCCTGTACGTCGACGCCGTCTTCGTCAGCCCGTCCGTCCGCCGCCGCGGCGTCGGGCACGCCCTCCTGGCGGCCGCGGCCGCCGTGGCGGGCGAGCGGGGCGCGGAGAACGTCTACTGCGCGCCCGCCCCGGGCGCCCGCGGCATGCACCGCTTCCTCGCCCGGCTGGGTTTCGCCCCCACGTCGGGGCACCGCGTGGTCGCCACGGCGACGTTGCAGCGCCGGCTGGTCCAGGAGAACCCCCGCGCGACGCGGACGGCGGCGCGGGTGGGGCGCCGCGAGGCGACCCGCGCGGCGATCGAGGACCTCGTCGCCCGCCGCCGCCGGGCGCGGGCCGCGGGCCTGCCCACCGGCCCGGTCGACCTGCGCGCCTTCCAGGCCGAGCGCGACGCCGCGCTGCGCGAGGCCGCCGAGCGGGCGGCCGAGCGGGGCGAGGGCGTGGGCGACCCGGACGGCGTGACCGCGCTGGGCGTCGCGACGCGGCGCGACGCGGCGAGCGAGTCCGTCCCCTCCTGAGCGGTCCGTCCGTCGCCGCGGCCCGCGCCGCCTCCGCCCGGCCTCAGGGGGCGTCGAGGATCATGCAGGTGAGCCGCGCGGTGCAGACGCGCCGCCCGTCGTCGTCGGTGACGACGATCTCGTAGGCAGCGGTCGACCGCCCCAGGTGCAGGGCGGTCGCCACCCCGTGCACGCTGCCGGACCGCGCGCCGCGGTGGTGGGTCGCGTTGAGCTCGAGGCCCACCGCGGCGCGGCCCGGACCCGCGTGCTGCTGGGCGGCGACGGAGGCGAGGGTCTCGGCGAGCGACGCCGTCGCGCCGCCGTGCAGCAGCCCCGCCGGCTGGGTGTTGCCGGGCACCGGCATCGTGCCGGCGGTGCGGTCGGCGCCCACCTCCGTGAGCCGGATCCCGAGGCGCTCGATGAGCGTGCCCTGCGCGGCGGCGGTCCACTCCTCGAGGGTGCGGGGGAAGCGGGGCGCGTCGGCGGTGGTGTCAGACATGGGCGATAGGTTGGCACCCGTGACGACCTCCGCGCGAACCGGGACCCGCCCACGCCTCCTGCTGATCGACGGCCACTCCATGGCGTACCGAGCGTTCTTCGCGCTGCCGGACACGCTGGTGACGTCCAGCGGCCAGGTGACGAACGCCGTCTACGGCTTCACCTCGATGCTGACGAACCTGCTGCGCGACGAGCAGCCGACGCACGCGGCCGTCGCGTTCGACGCCGGGCGCGTGACGTTCCGCACCGAACGGTTCCCCGAGTACAAGGGCAACCGCGACGCGACCCCGGAGGTGTTCCGCGGGCAGGTGCCGCTCATCAAGGAGGTCCTCGAGGCGCTGCGCATCCCCGCGCTGCAGCGCGAGGGCATCGAGGCGGACGACATCCTGGCCACGCTCGCGCGCGAGGGCCGCGAGGCGGGCTTCGACGTCCTGGTCTGCTCCGGCGACCGGGACTCGCTGCAGCTCGTCACCGAGGACGTCACCGTGCTGTACCCGAAGCGCGGCGTGTCGGAGCTGGCGCGCATGACCCCGGAGGCCGTGGCCGAGAAGTACGGCGTGCCGCCGGAGCAGTACCCCGACCTCGCGGCGCTCGTGGGGGAGTCGAGCGACAACCTGCCCGGCGTGCCCGGCGTCGGCCCCAAGACGGCGGCCAAGTGGGTCACGACCTACGGTGGCCTCGAGCCGCTGCTCGAGCACGTCGACGAGCTGAAGGGCAAGGCGGCGGGCAACCTGCGGGAGGCGGTCGAGCAGGTGCGCCTCAACCGGGAGCTCAACCGGCTGCTGGACCACGTGGAGCTGCCGCTGGCGGTGGCCGACCTGGGCCTCGCAGGGTTCGACCGTGAGGCCGTGCACCGGGTCTCCGACACCCTGCAGTTCGGCGCCCTGCGCGACCGGCTGCTCGCCGCGGACCCGTCCGCGGAGCCCGCCGAGGCGGCCGAGGTCGCGGGCGTGCAGGTCGCGCTCGCGGCCCTCGAGCCGGGCGGGCTGGGCGCCTGGCTGGCGGTCCGCGCCGGGCGCCCCCTCGGGCTCGAGGTCACCGGGACGCCGACGCCGGGGGCGGGGGACGCCTGGGACGTCGCGCTCGCCGACGGGCACGACGGGGAGACGGCCGCGGCGGTCGTCGACCTGGCCGACGCGACGCCCGAGGACGAGCGCGCGCTCGCGACGTGGCTCGCCGACCCGGCGGCACCGAAGGTCGTGCACGGCGCCAAGGCCGCCTGGCACGAGCTGGCCGGGCGAGGGCTCGACCTGCAGGGCGTCGCCTTCGACACGGAGCTCGCGGCGTACCTCTGCTACCCCGACCAGCGCGGCTACGACCTCGCCGACCTCACCGTGCGCCTGCTCGGGCGGGAGCTGTCCGCGGGGGAGGCGCCCGACGCCGCGGGGCAGGGGGCGCTCGACCTCGCGCTCGACGGGGGCGGGGACGACCCCCGTGCGCGGCAGGCGGCCGTGCGGGCGGCGGCCGTGGTCGACCTGGCCGAGGCACTGTCCGGGCAGCTCGAGGACCGGGGCGCCGCGGGGCTCCTCACCGACCTGGAGCTGCCCCTCACGGCCGTGCTGGGCCGGATGGAGGCCACCGGGATCGCGGCGGACGTCGAGTACCTCACCGAGCTCGAGCGCCAGTTCGCTTCGATGGTGGCGGACGCGGCCGCGGACGCCTACGACGTGATCGGCCGGCAGGTGAACCTCGGCAGCCCGAAGCAGCTGCAGGAGGTGCTGTTCGACCAGCTCGGCATGCCCAAGACGAAGAAGATCAAGACGGGCTACACCACCGACGCTGCCTCGCTGCAGGACCTCTACGTCAAGACGGAGCACCCCTTCCTCGAGCACCTGCTGGCGCACCGCGACGCGACCCGGCTGCGCTCCACGGTCGAGGGGCTGCTCAAGTCGGTGGCGCCGGACGGGCGCATCCACACCACGTTCCAGCAGACGATCGCGGCGACGGGCCGCCTCAGCTCCACGGACCCGAACCTGCAGAACATCCCGATCCGCACCGAGGAGGGGCGGCGCATCCGCCGCGCCTTCCGGGTCGGCGAGGGCTACGAGACGCTGCTCACGGCGGACTACAGCCAGATCGAGATGCGGATCATGGCGCACCTCTCCGGGGACGAGGGGCTGATCGACGCCTTCCGGTCGGGTGAGGACCTGCACCGGTACGTGGGCTCCCGGGTGTTCGAGGTGGCACCCGAGGGCGTCACGCCCGAGATGCGCTCCAAGATCAAGGCGATGAGCTACGGCCTCGCGTACGGGCTGAGCGCCTTCGGGCTGTCACAGCAGCTCACCATCCCCACCAGCGAGGCGCAGTCGCTGATGGACGACTACTTCACCCGGTTCGGCGGGGTGCGCGACTACCTCACGGGGGTGGTCGAGGAGGCGCGGGCCACGGGGTACACCGCGACGATCCTGGGGCGTCGCCGGTACCTGCCCGACCTCACGAGCGACAACCGGCAGCGGCGGCAGATGGCGGAGCGCATGGCGCTCAACGCGCCGATCCAGGGCAGCGCCGCCGACATCATCAAGGTCGCGATGCTCGGCGTGCAGCGGGAGCTGGACGAGCGGGGCCTCGCGTCGCGGCTGCTGCTCCAGGTGCACGACGAGCTCGTCGTCGAGGTGGCGCCCGGGGAGCGCGAGGCCGCGGAGGACGTGCTGCGCTCGCAGATGGGCGCGGCGGTGGAGCTCGACGTGCCGCTGGACGTCTCCGTCGGCGCGGGGGCCACCTGGCACGACGCCGGGCACTGACACCGCCCGACAGGGGATGGTGGCGGCGGTCGTCAGTCCTTGGTCGTGACGAAGATCGCGGTGCCCGGCAGCACGGTGCCGCGCTCCGGGCTCCAGCCGCCCCACGTGGCGGTGTTCCAGCCGGGCCACTCGGGCTCGACGACGTCGCGCAGGCGCAGCCCGGCGGCGACGACGTCGCGGACGTGGTCGCCGACGGTGCGGTGGTACTCGGCGTAGCGCACCTCGCCCAGGTCGTCGGTCTCGACGTAGGGGCGGCGGTCGAAGTACGACCGGTGCACGGTGAGGCCGCGGACGGTGGGGTCGTCGGGGAACGCCCAGCGCACGGGGTGGGTCACGGAGAACACCCACCGGCCGCCGGGCCGCAGCACGCGGGCGGCCTCGGCGTGGACCCGCGCCGCGTCCGCCACGAAGGGGATCGCCCCGTAGGAGGTGAACAGGACGTCGACGCTGGCCGGCGCGAACGGGAGGGCTCGGGCGTCGGCCTGCACCAGCGGCACCCGCGTGCCTGTGACGGCGTTGAGCCGCGCCGCGCCGGCGAGCATCCGTGCGGAGACGTCGGTGGCCACGGCCCGGGCGCCGCGCCCGACCAGCCAGCGCGAGCAGTGCGCCGCCCCGGCCCCGATCTCCACGACCCGCGCGCCGTCGACGTCGCCGAGCAGGCCGGCCTCCGCCTCCGTCAGCCCCTCCGGGCCCCAGCGGAAGCCCGCGTCGCCGAGGAAGTCCCCGTGCTCGGCGAGGTACGCGTCGGCGTTCTCGTCCCACCACCCTCGCGCGGCCGCGTTGCCGGCGTCGTCGGGGACGTCGTCGTATCCCGCGTGCGTGACGGGGCGGGGCACGGGAGGATGACTGCTCACGCGGCCATCGTGGCACGGGGCCCGCGTTGACCCCTCGCCGGGCCATCGATAAGATTGTCCGCGGTGCAGTGCGCCCGGGGGCGTCTGTGCGTTCGAATCGCCCCGCTCGAGTCGCGTCGAGCGGATCGATCGTCACGTCGACGCCCGGTGCCCGCGCCACAGACCCTGTCCGCACTACGTCCTGTCCGCATCGGAGCATCTACTCAATGACCATCTCCACCACGAAGTCCGCCCCGCAGGTTGCCGTCAACGACATCGGCACCGAGGAGGACTTCCTTGCCGCCGTCGACGCCACCATCAAGTACTTCAACGATGGTGACATCGTGGAAGGCACGATCGTCAAGGTCGACCGCGACGAGGTCCTCCTCGACATCGGTTACAAGACGGAGGGCGTGATCCCGTCCCGGGAGCTCTCCATCAAGCACGACGTCGACCCGGGCGAGGTCGTCGCCGTGGGCGACGCCGTCGAGGCTCTCGTCCTCCAGAAGGAGGACAAGGAGGGTCGCCTGATCCTGTCCAAGAAGCGCGCCCAGTACGAGCGCGCCTGGGGCACGATCGAGAAGATCAAGGAGGAGGACGGCGTCGTCACCGGCACCGTCATCGAGGTCGTCAAGGGTGGCCTCATCCTCGACATCGGTCTTCGCGGCTTCCTCCCCGCCTCCCTCGTGGAGATGCGTCGCGTCCGCGACCTCGCGCCGTACGTCGGCAAGGAGATCGAGGCCAAGATCATCGAGCTCGACAAGAACCGCAACAACGTGGTCCTGTCGCGCCGTGCCTGGCTCGAGCAGACGCAGTCCGAGGTCCGCTCCACCTTCCTGCAGACCCTGCAGAAGGGCCAGGTGCGCCCCGGTGTCGTCTCCTCGATCGTCAACTTCGGTGCATTCGTGGACCTCGGCGGCGTCGACGGTCTCGTGCACGTCTCCGAGCTGTCCTGGAAGCACATCGACCACCCGTCCGAGGTCGTCGAGGTGGGCCAGGAGGTCACCGTCGAGGTGCTCGACGTCGACCACGACCGCGAGCGCGTCTCCCTGTCGCTGAAGGCGACGCAGGAGGACCCGTGGCAGACCTTCGCCCGCACGCACGCCATCGGCCAGGTCGTGCCCGGCAAGGTCACGAAGCTCGTGCCGTTCGGTGCGTTCGTCCGCGTCGAGGACGGCATCGAGGGCCTGGTGCACATCTCCGAGCTGGCCGTGCGCCACGTCGAGCTGCCCGAGCAGGTCGTCAGCGTCGGTGCCGAGGTGTTCGTCAAGGTCATCGACATCGACCTCGAGCGTCGCCGCATCTCGCTGTCGCTCAAGCAGGCGAACGAGGGCATGGACCCGGAGTCCGAGGACTTCGACCCCGCGCTCTACGGCATGGCTGCCGAGTACGACGAGAACGGCGAGTACAAGTACCCCGAGGGCTTCGACCCGGAGACCAACGAGTGGCTCGAGGGCTTCGAGACGCAGCGCGAGGCCTGGGAGGCGGAGTACGCCAAGGCGCACGCCCGCTGGGAGTCGCACCGCGAGCAGGTCCGTGCGGCCATCGCGGCGGACGCCGACGCGGCCGTGAACGACGCGGTCCCCGGTGGCGGCTCCAGCAGCTCGTCGTCCTCCTCCTACTCGTCGGCCCCGCCGGCGCAGGAGGCCGCGGGCACGCTCGCGTCGGACGAGGCGCTCGCCGCGCTCCGCGAGAAGCTCACCGGCAACTGATACCCCCGGGTCGTCCGCGACCCGGCGGTGCCCACGGCGGCCCGTCACCCCTCGGGGTGGCGG
>NZ_JBHVBO010000212.1:0-6728 GCF_042668085.1 Isoptericola sp. NPDC057391
CCGGCAGGGTACGTGCCGGGGTGACCCGCCGGTCCGGGCGCCCGGACGTCAGACGGCGCGCGCGTGCGCCACGAGTCGGTCGAACGCGGCGTCGAGGGTGGGGTCGACCCGCTGCGCCTCGCGGTGCGCGTCGTACCAGGCGATCTGCTCGACGGCGGCCTGGTCGTACGTGATCGTCGTGCCGAACTCGGGCACCAGGGCGCGCAGCTTGGCGCAGTCGAACACCATCGAGTGGGCCTTGTCGCCCAGCAGGCCGGGCCCGACGTCGGGCAGCACGCGGGCGATCGTCTCGGACGCGACGTGCACGAGCTCGGGCTCGTCCACCCCCGCCGCGGCCGCGAGCCAGCGGTAGACCTGGTCCCACGTCGGGGCGTGGGTCCCCATGATCTGGAAGCTGTCGCCCACGGCGGCGGGGTGGCCGAGCAGGCCCACGAACCCGACCGCGAAGTCCTCCGTGTGCGTCAGCGTCCACAGCGACGTGCCGTCGCCGTGCACGACGACGGGCCTGCCCGCGCGCAGGCGCGCGACGTCGGTCCAGCCGCCGGTGGTGGGCAGCAGCGTGCGGTCGTAGGTGTGCGACGGGCGCACGATCGTCGCGGGGAAGCCGCGGTCGCGCCAGGCGCACACGAGGACGTCCTCGCCCGCGATCTTGTCGCGCGAGTACTGCCAGAACGGGTTGCGCAGCGGCGTCGACTCCGTGACCGGCAGCCGCTCCGGCGGCGTCTGGTACGCCGACGCCGAGGAGACGAACACGTACTGCCCGACCCGCCCGGTGAAGCGCTCGACGTCGTGCGCCACGTGGTCGGGGCGGAACGCGCGGAACTGTGCGACGACGTCGAAGTCCCGGCCCGCGAGCGCGGCGTCGACGGCGTCGTCGTCGGTCACGTCGGCCACCAGGGTCTCGACCTCCGGCGGCAGCGGCCGCGTCGTCGAGGTGCCGCGGTTGAGGACCGTGACCCGGTGCCCCATGCCGACGGCGCAGGCCACGCTCGCGGCGCTGATGACGCCGGAGCCGCCGATGAACAGGACGTCCTGAGGACTGCGGATGCTCATGGGTCCATCGTGCCCGCCCGGGCCGCCGCCCCGGCCCCGACGGGGCCGCGGCTTGACAGGCGGCCACGGCAACTGGTTCCGTACTGCAGAACTTAGTTCCGTGTGACGGATCAGGAGGCACCACGGGGTGCCTCGCTCGACGAGGAGCAGAAGGAGGGGGCGATGAGGCTCAGACAGCTGGCCGCAGCAGGGTCTGCGGCGCTCGTGGCGGTGACGCTGACCGCCTGCGGCGCGGGGTTCACGACCGCGGCCGCGGGGGGCGCGGCGTCCGACGGCGCGGGTGCGCCGGAGGCGGAGCGCGTCTTCAAGGTGGCGTTCAACCAGAACGCCGACCAGCCCGAGGCGGTGGCGATGACCCACCTGGGGGAACGGCTCGCGGAGCGGACCGACGGGCGCTACGCGGTGGAGGTCTACCCCAATGAGACGCTCGGCGCGCAGAAGGACACCGTCGAGCTGGTGCAGTCCGGCGCCGTCGACTTCGCCCTCGTGGCGGGGTCGCTGCTGGAGAACATCAACTCCGACTTCGTGGCGCTGAACATGCCGTACGTGTACGACTCGCAGACGCACCAGGAGGCCGTGCTCAACGACCCCGCGATCACGGGCGACCTGTACTCCTCGCTCGAGGAGCAGAACATCCGCGTGCTGGGCGGGTTCTCCGCCGGCGTGCGCAGCGTCTACACGTCGGCGCACCCGATCGAGACCCCCGAGGACCTCGCCGGCCTCAAGATCCGCGTCATGGAGACCGACACCAACAGCCGGATGATGGACCTCATGGGCGGCGTCGGCACGCCCATGGGCCAGGGCGAGGTGTACACGGCGATCCAGTCGGGCGTCATCGACGGCGGCGAGAACAACGAGTCGATCTACCGCAACCTCAAGCACGACGAGGTCGCGCCGTACTACTCGTACACGAACCACCTCATGATCCCGGACTACCTCATCACCAACCCGGCCACCTTCGACGCCATGTCGGAGGCCGACCGCACGGTGTTCCTCGAGGAGCTCGAGGCGGCCTACGACGAGTCGAGCCGCCTCACGACCGAGGTCATGGCGGAGAGCCAGCGGGCCGCGGAGGAGGCCGGCGCCGAGTTCAACTCGCCCGACGTCGAGCCGTTCCGCGAGGCCGTCGCCCCGCTGCTCGACGAGAAGCTCACGACGCCCACGTCGCGCGAGCTCTACGACCGCACCCGCGCCGTCGCGGAGCAGATGGCGGAGGAGGAGTGATGACCCGCGTCAAGAACGGCCTCGACGCCGTGCTGCGCTGGCTGTGCGTGCTGCTCCTGGGCGCGCTCGTGCTGGTCGTGGCGTGGCAGGTCTTCACCCGTCAGGTGCTGTCGGCGCCCAGCGTGTGGTCCGAGGAGCTCGCGAAGTACCTGTTCGTGTGGCTCAGCTTCTTCGGCACCGCCCTCGTGTTCGGCGAGCGCGGGCACATCGCCGTGGACTTCCTGGTGCGCCGGGCGCCCCAGCACCTGCAGCGCGCGGCAGCCGTGCTCGGCCAGGTCGTGACGTTCGCGTTCGCCGCGCTGGTGCTCGTCTACGGCGGCTGGCAGCTCGCCCAGCTCACCTGGACCCAGGACGTGCCCAGCCTCCCGCTGATGGTCGGCTGGCTCTACCTGGTGCTCCCGGTCTCGGGCGTGCTCGTGCTCTTCTACACCGTCTACCACCTGGTGGCCGTCGTGCGTGGCGTGGAGAACGCCACCACCGACGGCGAGCCGGACGCAGTCTGAGGGGGCTCACATGGAGGTGGCAGCAATCGCCGGGCTGGTCCTGATCGTCGGGATCGTCGCCCTCCTCGCGCTGGGGATCCCGATCTCCGTGGCCGTCGGCACGTCGTCGGCGCTCGCCGCGATCACCGTGCTCGGCTTCGAGAACGGGCTCCTCACGTCCGCGCAGCAGATGTTCCGCGGCGTCAACAACTTCTCCCTGCTGGCGATCCCGTTCTTCGTGCTCGCCGGCGTGATCATGAACAACGGCGGGATCGCGCTGCGGCTCGTCAACTTCGCCAAGATGCTCGTGGGCCGCGCCCCCGGGTCGCTCGCCCAGACCAACGTCGCGGCGAACGCGATGTTCGGAGCGGTCTCCGGCTCGGCGGTCGCCTCCGTGGCCGCCGTCGGCTCGACGATGGGCCCGCTCCAGGCGAAGGAGGGCTACCCCAAGGACTTCGCCGCCGCGACGAACATCGCGTCCGCGCCGTCCGGCATGATCATCCCGCCGAGCAACCTGATGATCGTGTACTCGCTCGTGTCGAGCACGTCCGTCGCGGCGCTGTTCGTGGCCGGCTACGTGCCCGGCATCCTGTGGGCCGCCGTCTGCATGGTCATCGTGCACCTGTACGCCCGCAAGCGGCCGGGGCTGCGCGTGACCGAGAAGCTCTCGGGCCCCGCCAAGCTCAAGGTGGCGGGCCAGGCGGTGCCCGCGCTCCTGCTGATCGTCATCGTCATCGGCGGCATCCTGGCGGGCGTCTTCACGCCCACCGAGGCGTCGTGCATCGCCGTCCTGTACTCGTTGGTCCTGTCGTTCGTGTACCGCTCCATCAAGGTGCGCGACCTGTCCGGCATCCTGCTCGAGTCGGCGCGCACCACGGCGATCGTCATGTTCCTCGTCGGCGTGTCCGCGGTCATGTCGTGGGTGATGTCGTTCGCGCAGATCCCGCAGCTCGTCACGGACGCCCTGCTGACCGTCAGCACCAACCCGTACGTGCTCATCGTGCTCATCGTGGTGCTGCTGCTGGTCATCGGGTGCTTCATGGACCCGACGCCGGCCGTGCTGATCTTCGCGCCGATCTTCCTGCCCGTCGTCACGGCGTTCGGCATGGACCCCGTGCACTTCGGGATCTTCATGGTGCTCGCGCTGTCGATCGGCACGATCACCCCGCCCGTCGGGCCCGTCCTGTTCGTCGGTGCCAGGGTGTCGGGCATGTCCATCGAGAGCGTCATGCGGCGCCTGGTGCCGTTCTTCGTGGCCCTCGTGCTCCTGCTGCTCGTCGTGGCCATGACGCCGGCCCTGTCGCTCTGGCTGCCGGGGCTGCTCGGGCTCGCCTGACGGCGCCGTCCGCCTCGCCCCGCCCGTCCCACCGTCCACCACCGATTCGGAGGTTCCCATGGAACAGCGCTACGCCACCGCCCCGGAGCAGATCCCGGGCATGACCACCCAGGACCTGCGGGACCGCTACCTCGTGCCCGACCTGTTCGTCGACGACGAGATCCGCACGGTCTACACCCACCACGACCGCGTGGTGCTGGGCGGCATCAGCCCGGTGTCCGCGCCGCTGACCCTGCCGGGCTACCCGGAGATCCGCTCGGAGCGGTTCTTCGAGCACCGCGAGGCCGGCATCGTCAACGTGGGCGGCCCGGGCACGGTCACGGTGGACGGCACGGAGCACCGCCTCGCGCACGGCGCGTGCCTCTACGTGGGGCGGGGCGCGGCCGACGTCGTGCTCGCCTCGGACAGCTCGTCCGGCGACGCCACCGGGGAGGCCGCGCCGGCCCGGTTCTACCTCTTCTCGGCGCCGGCGCACACCGCGTACCCGACCACCCTGGTCGAGCCCGGGCAGGGCACCGTGCGCGAGCTCGGCGACCAGGTCACGTCCAACCGCCGCACGCTCAACCAGTACATCCACGAGAACGGCGTGCGGTCGTGCCAGGTGGTCATGGGCGTCACGACGCTGCACCCGGGCAGCATGTGGAACACCATGCCGGCGCACACCCACGACCGGCGTACGGAGTGCTACCTGTACTTCGACCTGCCGGCCGAGGCGCGCGTCGTGCACCTGCTGGGCGAGCCCACCGAGACGCGGCACATGGTCGTCGCGGACCGCGAGGCGATCATCTCGCCCAGCTGGTCGGTGCACTCCGGCGTCGGGACCGCCGCATACTCCTTCGTGTGGGCGATGGCCGGCGAGAACCAGGCGTTCGACGACATGGACGGGTTCGACGTCGCCACGATGCGCTGACTGACGAGGCGCCGACGACGCGCGGACGCGCGGGGACGAGGAGGAACGGTCGATGAGCGAGGCGACGACGGCCAGCGAGAAGACGCTGATGGTGCTCGAGGCGGCGATGACGCACGGGCGCTTCAGCGAGATCGTGGCGGCGGTGGACCTGCCCAAGGCGACGGTGCACCGCATCCTCGCCACGCTCGTCGACCGGGACTTCATCCGGGTGGCCGAGGGCGGCACGCACGTGCCCGGCCCGAAGATCCTGTCCCTGGCCGGGGCGGCGTACGACCGGGTCGACGTCTCGACGATCGTGCAGCCCTACGTCGACGACCTCGTGCGCCGCGTGCAGTGCACGGTGCACGTCGGCGTGCGCAGCGGCGACGAGATCATCTACCTGGTCCGCACCGACTCCGACAAGCCGTACCGCATGCCGTCGCGCGTCGGCGCGTCGATCCCGCTGCACACCTCGGCGATCGGCAAGTCCATCCTGGCGCGGCTCGACGACGACGCCGTCGAGCGGTTCGTCAACCGTGCCGGGCTGCCGCGCCGCACGGCGCGCAGCATCGCGACGCTGGAGGACCTGCGCGCCGAGCTGGCGGACATCCGCCGCGACGGGTACGCCTTCGACCGCGAGGAGAACGTGCCGGGCGTGGTGTGCATCGGCACCGCCGTCCGGGACCACTCCGGCCACTCCAACTACGGCCTGTCGATCTCCTCGCTCGCCCTCGAGCACTCCGAGGGCCAGCTCGCCGCGATGGCGGACGACCTGCACAAGACGGCCGCCGACATCACCCACGCGCTCGGGGGCGACCGGTAGGGCCCAGCGCCCCGCCCGCCCCGGGCCAGACGAAGGAACGAGACACGTGAGCACCAGCACCACCGACCGCCCGACCGACCGGGCCCAGGGGCTCGACCCCGCCGTCGCCCGGCTGTTCAGCCTCGAGGGCCGCACCGCGGCCGTGACGGGCGCCAGCAAGGGCATCGGCCTCGCGATCGCGGCGCTCCTCGCCCGCGCGGGCGCCGACGTGATCGGCGTCAGCACGACGATGCCGGACGGCGACTCGGACGCGCGTCGCGCCGTCGAGGGCGCCGGGCGCCGGTTCACCCCGGTCGCGGCCGACCTGTCCGACCGGGACGCTGTCGCCGCGCTCGCCGCGACGCTCGTCGAGCGCGAGGTGGACGTGCTGGTCAACAACGGCGGCACCATCCGCCGCGCGCCGGCGGCCGAGCACCCGGACGCCGACTTCGACCACGTGCTCGAGGTGAACCTGCGGTCCGCGTGGACCCTCTCGCGCGAGGTCGGGCGCGCCATGCTCGCGCGCGGGCACGGCAAGATCGTCGGCACCGCGTCGATGCTGAGCTTCCAGGGCGGCGTGAACGTGCCCGGCTACACGGCGTCGAAGTCGGCGCTCGCGGGCCTGACCAAGGCCCTGGCCAACGAGTGGGCCGGGCGCGGCGTCAACGTCAACGCCGTCGCGCCGGGCTACGTGGCCACCGCCAACACCGGCGCGCTGCGGGCCGACGAGGACCGCAACGCCGAGATCCTCGCGCGCATCCCCGCGGGCCGCTGGGCCACGCCGGAGGACATCGCCGGGGCGGTGCTGTACCTGGCCTCTCCCGCGTCGGACTACGTGCACGGCGCGATCATCCCCGTCGACGGCGGCTGGCTGGCGCGCTGAGCCGGGCCCGGCTCGCGTCGACGTAGCGATTCCTCGCCGTCCCGGCCTGGGACGACGAG
>NZ_JBHVBO010000213.1:0-6637 GCF_042668085.1 Isoptericola sp. NPDC057391
GCCGGGTGGTCGCCCGCGACGGCGAGGTGCTGGTCTGACGGGGGCGGTGCGACCGGCGCCTCAGGCCGCCCGTGCCTGCCCGGCGAGGTCGTCGACCGACCGGACGACGACGCCGTAGGCGTCGGCGACCGTCGCGAGCGCCGCGTGGTGGAGCTGTTCCGCGGGCACCGCCGCGACGGCGCTCGCGAGCGGGCGGGTGGCGCACGCCTCCGCGACCACCGTGGGCCGGTTGCCCCGCAGCGCCACCCCCTGTGAGGTGAAGGCCACGCACATGTGCGTCATGAATCCGGCGACCACGACGTCGGCGTGCCCGGCCGCGTCGACGAGGTCGCCGAGCTCGGTGCCCCGGAAGGCGTCCGGCGCGGTCTTGGTCACGACGGCCTCCCCGGGGGCGGGCGCGACGCGCGGGTGGATCTGCCCGAGCTCGGTGGCAAGGTCGTAGGGGGATCCCGCGCCGCCGTCGTGCTGCACGTGGATCACCGTGGCGCCGGCCGCGCGGGCGCGGGCGAGCAGGTCCGCTGCGGCGTCCAGGGCCGCGTCCCAGCCGTCCAGCTCCATCACGCCCCGCGTGTAGGTGTTCTGGTAGTCGACGAGGACCACGGTCGCGCGGGCCAGGTCGGCGGGGGTCTGGTCGGCGCAGCCGAGCTCGCGCAGGGTCGTGCTGGTCATGGATGTCCTTCCGTCGGAGGGGGTGCGCCGCCGACCACGGCAGCGCACCTCGACGCTACGGCGGCGGCTATCGTGTCGGTAATGACGTGCCTCCTGCAGATTCGGACATCCTCATGATCGAGCGTCTCGTGGTGGTCACCCTGTTCGACGGCGTCGACCTGCTCGACGTCACGGGCCCGGCCGAGGTGTTCTCCCTCGTGCGGCGGGAGACCGCGGAGCCGCCGGGCTACGACGTCGTCCTCGCCGCCGAGACGCTCGAACCGGTCACGACGTCCGCCGGGGTCCGCGTCCTGCCCGACACCACCTTCGACGCCCTCGCCGGGCGCGCCGTCGACACCGTGGTCGTGCCCGGCGCCGTCGAGGTCGACGACGAGCGACGGGTCCGCGCCGTCGTGGACCCCGGCGTGGTCCGACGTGTCCGGGAGCTGGCACCCCGCACCCGGCGGCTCGCGTCCGTCTGCGTGGGCGCGCACGTGCTCGCCGACGCCGGGCTGCTGGACGGGGTGCGTGCCACCACGCACTGGTCGACCGCCGGGCAGCTCGCCGAGGAGCACCCCGAGGTGCTCGTCGACCCGGACCCGATCTTCGTGCGCACCGGCGACATCTGGACCGGCGCGGGCCTCACGGCATGCCTCGACCTCACGCTCGCGCTGGTCGCCGAGGACCTGGGCCAGGAGGTCGCGATGCGCGTGGCCCGCCAGCTCGTCATGTACCTCAAGCGTCCGGGCGGGCAGAGCCAGTTCTCGGTCGCGACCGACCCCCGCGCGACGACACGCCGCGTCGACGACCTGCGCCACCACGTCCTGCGGAACGTGGCGTCGCCGCTGACCGTCGCCGAGCTCGCCGAGCAGGCGCACGTGAGCGAGCGCCAGCTGACCCGGCTGTTCAAGACCGAGCTGGGCACCACGCCGGCGGCCTACGTCGAGTCGGTGCGCGTCGAGGCGGCGCGCCAACGGCTCGAGACCACCGACGACACCCTGGAGCGCGTCGCGACCGCCTGCGGGTTCGGCACGACCGACACCCTGGCCCGCGCGTTCCGCCGCCGGCTCGACACCACCCCGGCGCAGTACCGCGCCCGGTTCCGGCTCGCCGGGTGACCCGGATCCGGGTGGCGCGGGAAGCCTCGCGTCCCGGCGACTGTTGTGCCCGGCATGCGAGCCATCACCTACTCCCGCTTCGGCGGCGCCGACGTCCTCGAGCTCACCGACCAGCCCGACCCGCGCCCCGGGGCGGACGTCGTCGTCGTGCGCGTGCGCGCCGCGTCCGTCAACCCCGTCGACTGGAAGGTCCGCCAGGGCTACCTGGAGGGCCTGTTCGACACGCAGTTCCCCGTGGTCCCGGGCTGGGACGTGGCCGGCGTCGTGGAGCAGGTCGGCCTCGACACCCCCGAGTACGAGGTGGGCGACGAGGTCTACGGGTACGTGCGCAAGGACTGGGTGCACGGCGGCACGTTCGCCGAGCTCGTCGCGGCACCGGTGCGGACCCTGGCGCGCAAGCCGGCGTCGCTGAGCTTCGAGGAGGCCGCGGCCGTCCCGCTCGCGGGGCTCACGGCCTACCAGTCGATCCTGCGCTCGGGCGTCCGCGAGGGCCAGACCGTGCTGGTGCACGCCGCGGCCGGCGGCGTCGGGTCCTTCGCCGTGCAGATCGCGAGCAGCCTCGGCGCCCGCGTCATCGGTACGGCGAGCGAGTCGAACCACGACTTCCTGCGCGGCCTCGGCGCCGAGCCCGTCACCTACGGCGACGGCCTGGCGGACCGCGTCCGGGCCCTCGCCCCGGACGGCGTCGACGTCGCGCTCGACTACGTGGGCGGCGACGCCGTCGCGACGAGCGCCGCGCTGCTCTCCCCCGGCGGCACCGTCACGTCCATCACGGACGCGACGGCCCGCACCGAGCACGGCGGGCACTACGTGTGGGTGCGCCCGTCCAGCGCCGACCTCGAGGCGCTCGGCGCGCTGATCGACGCCGGCAAGGTCGCCGTGGAGGTGGGCCAGGTCTTCGACCTGGCCGACGCCGCCGACGCCCACCGCGCCTCCGAGACGGGCCACGGCCGCGGCAAGATCGTGGTGCGCGTCTGACCGTGGTGCAGGTCGGGGTCGCAGGCGGCACCCTGGGCACATGATGCCCTTCTCCCCCTCCGTGTACGCCGACCGCCGCCGTCGCGCCGCCGCCCAGGCGGCCGCCGCCGGCCTCGCCGGAGTGCTCGTGACCCCCGGCCCCGACCTGCGCTACTTCCTGGGCTACACGCCCGCCGCCGAGCTCGAGCGCCTCACGCTGCTCGCGATCCCCGCGGAGGGAGACGCCGTCGCCGTCGTGCCACGGCTGGAGGCGCACGACCTCGAGGTCGGCGCCGTCGGCGGGATCGAGGCGGTCGCCTGGTCGGACGGCGAGGACGAGCACGCCGTCGCCGCACGGCTGCTGCGACCGGACGGCCGCTACGCGATCAGCGACACGGCGTGGGCGCTGCACGTCCTCGGCCTGCAGCGCACGCTGCCCGCGTCGTCGTACGCCGCCGTCACGGACGTGCTGCCGATGCTCCGGGCCGCCAAGTCGCCCGAGGAGGTGGCACGACTCGCCGCCGCGGGCGCCGGGGCGGACGCCGTCTTCGCCGAGATCGTCACCCGCCGGTTCGCGGGGCGCGCCGAGCGCGAGGTGTCCGAGGACCTCGACGCGCTGCTGCGCGAGCACGGGCACGAGCAGGTCGACTTCACCCTGGTGTGCGCGGGCGAGAACGGTGCGGACCCGCACCACGAGGCCGGTGACCGCGTGATCCGCGAGGGAGACATGGTGGTCATGGACTTCGGCGGGCTCGCCGACGGGTACGGCTCGGACACCACCCGCACCGTGCACGTCGGCGCGCTCTCCGCCCGGGAGCAGGAGGTGCACGACGTGGTGCGCGCCGCGCAGCAGGCGGGCGTCGACGCCGTCCGGCCGGGCGCGACCTGCCAGGACGTCGACCGGGCGTCCCGGGCCGTGATCGCCGACGCCGGGTACGGCGAGTTCTTCGTGCACCGCACCGGCCACGGCATCGGCCTGACGACGCACGAGCCGCCCTACATGGTGGAGGGCGAGGAGACGCCGATCCAGGCCGGGATGTGCTTCTCCGTCGAGCCGGGGATCTACCTGCCGGGCGAGTTCGGCGTGCGCATCGAGGACATCGTCGTCGCCTTCCCCGCCGGGGTGCCCGGCCTCGCGGACGCGCCGGACGCCGGCGTGCGGCTCAACACCTCGCCGCACGAGGTCGTCGTCGTCGAGTAGACGCCTCGGCCGGCCGTCAGCTGGGCGACGCCTTGCCGTGCCGCCAGTAGCCGACGAAGTCGACCGCCGTCTTCGGCCACTGCCGGTCGTTGACCAGGTGCCTGCGCACCCCGGCCGCGAGCGCCTGCTCGCCGGCGACGAGCGCGTACCCGGCGCCCGTGGGCAGGTCCGCGCCGCGCACCACCGCGAGCGCGGCGCGGCCGGGCACCTCGCCGAGAGCGGGGTCGTCGGCGGCGGCGCGGTCGCGCTCGACCCAGCGCAGGTCGACGCCGTCCGGCACGCGGAAGTCCTGGCGGTCGTCGGCCGTGGGCACCTCGATCACGGCGACGCCGCGCGCGTCGTCGGGCAGCGCCTCGCAGATGCCGGCGACGGCGGGCAGGCCGCTCTCGTCGGCGACGAGCAGGCGCCAGTCGCACGCGGCCTGGCGGTGGTGGTAGGTGCCCTGGTCGAGGATGCCGACCCGGTCCCCGGGGCGGGCGGACAGCGCGAAGCCGGCGCCCGGGCCGAGGGGCTCGTGCCCGCCGTCCGGCCCCGCGGCCGTCGCGTCGTCGTGGCCGTGCAGCACGAAGTCGACGTCGATCTCGCGCAGCTCGGGCCGGGCGGCCCGGATCGTGTAGTTGCGCACCAACGGGCGCCGGGCGCGCGGCGTCGCCAGGTACTGCGCGTACCAGCCGAGGTTGGACGTGCGGGTCGGCAGCTTCAGCGCGTCCTGGCCCGGGCGCGGCAGGAACAGGCGGAACCACTGGTCGTCGCCCACGAGGGTGAGCCGGTCGATGTCCTCGATGCCGAGCGTGACCCGTTGCAGGTGCGGCCCCAGCCGCTTCGTCGAGACGACCTCGGCGACGAGGACGTGCGGGTCGATCGGCTTCGACAGCGTTCGAGTGCTCACGTCGGTAAGGTTAGGCGAACCTCACTCGGTTGGCCAGACCCTGGCGGCGGGATCGCGAGCGCCCCATGACCGAGACTGGGCACGTGCCCGCCCGCCTCCGGTCGCGCGCGCTGCCCGCGCTCGCCGCCCTCGCCCTGCTCGGCTCCTGCACGCCGTCGACCCCGGCGCCGACCCGGTCGGCGGGCGCGAGCGCGACGCCCCGTGACGAGGCCGGGCAGGTCGAGACGCTGCGGGTCGAGGTGGCGGCGGGTGAGGTGACGCTGGAGGTGGCGGTCCCGGGCGCGACGCCGGACGACCCGCGCGTGCACGTCGCCACCGACCCCCGCGCGGGCACGGCCACCGTGTCCCTGGACCTCGCCGCGGACGCCCCCGCCACGGGCGGCGACGACCCCGCCGGCTCCCCGACGATCACCCTGACCTCGGGCGGCACGCTCGAGCCCCGGGCCGACGGCAGCGTCACGGTGCGCGCCGGCGGCGCGGCGGTCGGCGGGCTGTCCGCGCCGCGGGGCGCGCGCCTCGTCGCCGTCGACGGCACCCACCTGGTGGTCCGCCCCGGGTCGGACGAGGCGCAGGACGGCGGCAGCACGACGACCCTCGGCACGTCGGCGGTCGCGAGCACCGACTGGGGTGACCGCGAGGGCGGCCGGTCGCTCGCCGTCGTGCCGACGGACTGGGCCCGGCAGGCGGGCCGGGCGGGCACGGACCTCGTCTGGGCGGAGCTGGTGGCGTCGGACCCGGAGGTCGACACCGCGACGATGCACGACCAGCTCGTGTGCCACGCGGTCGGCGCGCCGGACAAGGACGCGTGGAACCTCGAGCCGTGGCGGCCGGACGTCGGGCTGGTCGCGACGATGGCCGCCCGGTGCAACCCCGGCTGACGCCACGGGACCTCTTGACATATTCCGATATAGGCATAGGTTGGTCCCATGGCACGCGCAGCGACGACGACGGATGCGTTCAACGCGGTGGCCGAGCCCCGGCGCCGCGCGATCCTCGACGCCCTCGCGCAGCAGGAACGGGGCGTCGGCGAGCTCGCCGAGCTGCTCCACGTCGCCCAGCCGGTGGTCTCCAAGCACCTCAAGGTGCTGCGGGAGGTCGGGCTGGTCGAGGTCCGCGACGACGGTCGTCGTCGCCTCTACCGCGCGGACGCCCGACCCCTGCAGGAGATCCACGCATGGGTCGGCCGGTACGAGCGGCTGTGGGAGGAGCGGTTCGAGCTCATCGACGAGCTGCTCGACACCCTGGAAACCCCGCCGGGCGTCCACCCGGACCAGCCCCCGGAGCCCCGAGGAGAACGATCATGACCAGCACCACCACCGGCACCGCCGTCCTGACGCTGCCGAACGACACCGACATCCAGGTCGTGCGCCGGTTCGCCGCCCCCGCGGCCGCCGTCTGGCGCGTGTTCACCGAGCCCGAGCTCATCGCCCGCTGGTGGGCCGGCAAGCGGGGCACCGTCACGAGCATCGAGATCGACCCCCGCCCCGGCGGCACGTACCGCTACGTCATGCAGGCGGAGGGCGGGGTCGAGGTCGCCTTCCACGGCGAGTTCTCCGAGGTGGTGCCTCCCGAGCGCCTCGTGCACACCGAGGTCTTCGAGGGCATGCCCGACGGCGACTCCGCGGCCACCGTCAACACCTACACGTTCGCGGAGGAGGACGGCGCCACCACGCTCACGCTCGTCACCCGCGCGCCCAGCCGGGAGGTCCGCGACGCGATCGTCGAGTCGGGCATGGAGGGCGGCATGCAGGAGGGCTTCGACCTCGTCGACGAGCTCGCGGCCGCCCTCGCCGCCGGCGACTGAGCCGTGCGCCGCGTCCCTCC
>NZ_JBHVBO010000214.1:0-6636 GCF_042668085.1 Isoptericola sp. NPDC057391
GCGACGGATCGCTTGCTCGAAGGCAGGGGTGGGTCGACGACGTGACGATCCGGTGCGGGGTGGTGGCGCGGCGTCGGCGCGCTGTCGCGCGCCGCTAGCGTGAGGCGGCGTGACCACCACCGACGTCGAGATCACCGCCGACCTGGTCCGCGACCTGCTGCGCGAGCAGCACCCGGACCTCGCCCACCTCCCCGTCCGTCTCGGCGCGCGCGGCTGGGACAACCAGCTCTGGCGCCTCGGCGACGACCTCGCCGTGCGGCTGCCGTGGGCCACCGAGCTCGCGGACGCGCTGCTGCGCAAGGAGCACACGTGGCTGCCGCCGCTCGCCCCGCAGCTGCCGCTGCCGGTGCCCGTGCCGCAGCGGCTCGGCGAGCCGGGCGCGCTGTTCGGGCGGCCGTGGATCGTCACGACGTGGGTGCCCGGCGAGCCCGCCGACCGGGCCCCCGTGACCCGTCCGGGGTCGGCAGACCTCCTCGCCGCGTTCCTGTCCGCGCTGCACCGCCCGGCGCCGGACGGCGCTCCCACCGGCCGCGGAGAGGGCCGTCGGGGCGGCCCGCTCGCGGAGCACACGGCCGGGTTCGAGCACGGGCTCGCGGAGGTGGTCGAGCGCGGGCTCGTCGCCGAGCCGGAGCCCGTGCGCGCCGTCTGGCAGGACGCCGTCGCCGCCCCCGCGTGGGACGGCCCGGCGGTGTGGCTGCACGCCGACCTGCACCCGGCCAACGTCCTCACCGCCGACGGCGCCCTGAGCGGCGTGATCGACTTCGGCGACCTGTGCGCGGGCGACCCCGCCTACGACCTGGCCGGCGCCTGGCGGCTGCTGCCCGACGGCGCCGTCGACCGCTTCCACGACGCGTACCGCGGCCCCGACGGCGGGCCCGCCGACCGGGCGACCCGGCGTCGCGCCCGCGGGTGGGCGGCCGCCACCGCGCTGGGCGGGCTGATCGTCGGGAACGCCGGCGACGAGGGGCGCCCGGGCGGGAAGTCCACGTGGGGACCGCCCGCCCGCGCGACCCTCGAGCGGCTCGTCGCCACCGCAGGCTGAGTGCCCCCGGCTGACCGTCCGCCGACCGGGAGGCGACGTGTCAGGCCGCCTCGGTGACCCGGCCCCCGGCGATGCGCAGGCGCCGCTGGGCGCGGCGCGCGACGACGGAGTCGTGCGTGACCATGACGACGGTCAGCCCCTGCTCCTTCCACAGCCCCTCGAGCAGCTCGACGATCTCGTCGCGGGTGGCCTCGTCGAGGTTGCCGGTGGGCTCGTCGGCGAGCAGCACGGTCGGGTTCTTCACCAGCGCGCGGGCGATGGCGACGCGCTGCTGCTGCCCGCCCGACAGCTCGCCGGGCAGGTGGTCGGCGCGGTCGTCGAGGCCCACCTGGGCGAGGGCCTCCCGGGCGCGCCGCGCCCGCTCCGCCCGCTCGACCTCGGCGGGCACGAGCGCCGTCTCCACGTTCTCCGCCGCGGTGAGCGTGGGGATGAGGTTGAAGTGCTGGAACACGAAGCCGAGCTGCCGGGCGCGCGCCCGCGTGAGGCCGCGGTCGTCGAGCGACGCGAGGTCCTCGCCCGCGAGCCGCACGCTGCCGGACGTCGGGCGGTCGAGGCCGCCGAGCATCTGCAGCAGCGTGGACTTGCCGCCGCCGGTGGGGCCCTGGATCGCGACGAGCTCGCCGTCGCCGATCTGGAGGGTGACGTCGACGAGCGCGTGCACGGTGCGCTTGCCGGTGTAGGTCTTGGTGAGCTTCTCGAGCTGGTACACGGCGGTTCCTCTCGGGTCGGGACGGCGGGTCAGGCGAGCGAGCGCAGCGCCTCGGCGGGGCGCAGCCGGGCGGCGCGGGAGCCGCCGACGACGCCGGCGAGCAGGCCACCCAGCACGGCGAGGCCGACGGCGGCGAGCACCACCCACGCGGACACCGGGGCGTGGAGCACGACGTCGACCGCGCTGCTCGCGGCGTCCGCCATGCCGCCGAACGGTCCGCCGCCGCCCGGCATCGCGGCGCCGTCGGGCGCCTGGCCGCCGCCCTGGCCACCACCGCCCGGCATCCCGCCGCCGGGGCCGCCGAGGGTGAACCCGCCGCCGCCCGACGCGCCCGACAGGGTGATGCCCGCGAGGTTGATCGCCACCACGGCGACGCCGCCGAGCACGACGCCCGCGATGCCGCCGATCAGGCCCTGCACGACGGACTCGCCGGCCACCTGACCGACCACGCGTCCGCGCGACCAGCCGATGGCCTTGAGGGTGCCGAGCTCGCGCGTGCGGCGGTTGACGCCCGAGACGGTGAACAGGATGGCGAGCCCGAACGCCGCGGCGAGCACCACCGCGCTGAGCCAGGTGCCCAGCGTCGAGACCAGCGACGACGCGGTGGACAGGGAGCCGGTGACGTCGCCCGCGAGGTCGGACTGGGTGCTCACGGAGGCGTCGGGCAGGGCGGCGGCGACGTCGGCCGCGACGGCGTCCACGTGGTCGGCGGAGTCCACCGACACGTAGAGGTCGGTGACCTGGCCGTCGAGGTCGGCGAGCTGCTGCGCGAGGCCCAGCGGCACGTACACGTCGGACGCCGTCGCGACGCCCTCGCCCGTCGTGGAGGTCACCGTCCCCACGACCTCCAGGTCCTCGCCGCCCACGGTGACGGTGTCGCCGACGGCGAGCTCCTGCTGCGCGGCGTACGTCGCGTCGAGCACCGCGACCTTCGCGGGGCCGTCGATGCCGTCGTCGATGTCGGCGTCCGTGCCGGCGTCTCGGGCCTCCAGACCGCGGCCGTCGGCGACCTCGACCGTGGTGAGCGGGCCGACGGCGTCCGCGGTCGGGTCCACGCCGGTCACCGTGGTGCTGTCGATCTGGAACGCGCTGCCGCCCGCGCCGTCGGCCCCGCCCGACGGCGGCTCCTGCACGCCGCCCGTGCCGCCGGCGGGGGCGCCCTGGCCATCGCCCTGCTGCTCGCGCATCGCGTCGAGGTCGGGCATCTCGCCGGAGAACGACGTGTTCTCCAGCGTGAGCGTCGCCGCCGTGCCGGTCACGTGCTCGACGCCGGTCACGGTCGCGAGCGCGGCGTCGTCGAAGGCCGCGGACCCGCGAGCCACGCTCAGGCGGTCCTGGTCGAGCGACCGCGTCGCCTCGTCGCCCTCGCCGTCGGTCTCGCCGTCGTCCGCGTCGAACTCGAACCGGCCGGGCCCGCCCGAGCCCGGCTCGCCCGCCTGGGTGACGGTGACGTCCGTGCCGACGCCGTACACCGCCTCCAGCACGGAGGCCTGGGCGTCGCGCACGCCGGCGGAGACGGCGGACACGACCATGACCAGGGCGATCGCGACGGCGAGGCCGATCGTGACCACCACCGTCTGCTTGCGCCGGTGCCGCAGCTCGCGGCGCAGGGAGGTGAGAAACATGCAGGGCTCCTCGACAGGGTGCGGTGGACCGCGGGGGAGGGTGGCGGCACTGCCACGGGGACGCCACGGAACGTAGGGCCGCGGCCTGGGGCCGGCCTGCCGCAGGGCTGTGACCATCCTGTGAAGGCGCACGCCGGGGGGGGCGTAGCGTGGCGGCGTGGACCTCACCGCGGACGCCGTCGTCGCCGACCTGCGCGCGGTCGCGGACCCGGTGGCGCACCCGAACCGGCACTACGCGGGGACGGGCGAGGTGCTCGGCGTCCGGATGGGCACGGTGTTCGACGTCGCGAAGAGATATGCCGCGCTGCCGCTGGGGGAGGTGCACCGCCTGCTCGACGAGCCGGCCTACGAGCCCCGGCTGGCCGCGTTCTGCCTGCTGGACTTCGCGGTCCGGGCGCCGCGCGTCACCGACGCCGAGCGGGAGGCGCGCTACCGCACCTACCTCGACCGGCACGACCGCATCGACACGTGGGACATGGTCGACCGGGCGGCGCCGCGCGTCGTCGGGCTGTACCTGCGCGACCGCTCGCGGCAGCCGCTGTTCGACCTGGCCCGGTCCGACGACCCGCTGCGGCGCCGCACCGCGCTCACCGCGCCGCTGGCGTACACGCGGCCGCCGCACCCCGCGGGGATCGCCGACCTGCTGCGCCTGGTCGAGCTGCTGCACACCGACCTCGACCCGGTCGTCCGCAAGCCCGTGGGCATCGCGCTCAAGCACGCCGGCGGCGCCGACCCCGCGGCCGTGCGCGCCTTCCTGGACCGGATGGGAGACGCGCTCGCTGCGCCCCTGCGCCGCGAGGCGAGGCAGAAGCTGCCGGACGAGCGCTGACGGGGGCCGTCCGGGCGGGGCGGTCGAGCGGTCAGTCGCCCGCGGCCCGCCCCAGCTCGCCCGCGATGCGCTGCTCGAGCGCGTCGGTCGCGGCGTCGGGCAGCACGACGATCCCCTCGAGCTCCTTCATGGCCCGCCGGTACGCGGACTGCCGCTCCGCCTGCGACGAGCCCTCGTCGTCGGCCATCGCCAGCAGCTTCTTCGCCCGGTCGAGGGCCTGCCGCTCGGTGGGGGAGAAGTCGGACGCGCGGCGCCGCTTCGCCTCCCGCTCCGCGACGTCGAACCGGACCTGCATCTCGCGGACGGCGTCGCGGTAGCGGTCGAGGCGGCGGCGGTCCCGCAGCTCGTCCAGGTCGTCGGGGCGCAGGTCCTCCGCCGCCCGGCGGGCGCGGTGGAAGTCGACCGTGACCTGCTCACGCATGTCCGACATCAGCGGGTACTCGAGGGACTTCACGGCGTCGAGCTCGTACGCCAGCCAGCGCTGCTGCGTCGTGTCGTGCGCGGCCACGGTCCGCTCGATCTCGCTGGTCAGGGCCTCCTCGTCGGCCTGCACGGGCGGGGCGGCGGGCTGCTCGACGCCGTGCTTGATGCGGTACATCTCGAGCTTGTCCCGGCGCCGCTGCCGGTCCCAGCTCGAGATGCCCCGGGCCGCGCCGCCGATGGCGGGGCCGACGAAGAAGATCAGCCACCAGTACGAGCCGAGGAAGTCCCAGACGCTGTCCACGGGGTCCACGCTATCGGCGCGGCCATGACCGGTGGGTGGTCGCGGGCGCTCGTCCTGAGGCGCCGGTCTAGGCTGGGGGGCGTCAACCCAGCACCGTCGCGGGCGTCAGCGGCCCCGGGCACTCGCCTGGGCCTGGTCGCGCGGTCGCCCGCGGTCCCCGTCTGAAGGAGCACCCGTGGCAAGCATCGAAGCCGTTGGAGCACGCGAGATCCTCGACTCGCGCGGCAACCCCACCGTCGAGGTGGAGATCGCGCTGGACGACGGCACCTTCGCCCGCGCGGCGGTCCCGTCGGGCGCCTCGACCGGCGCGTTCGAGGCCGTCGAGCGTCGTGACGGCGACAAGGGGCGCTACCTGGGCAAGGGCGTCGAGGGCGCGGTCAACGCCGTCATCGACGACATCGCCCCCGAGCTCATCGGCTACGACGCCGAGGAGCAGCGCATCATCGACCAGACGCTCATCGAGCTGGACGGCACCCCGAACAAGGGCAAGCTGGGCGCCAACGCGATCCTCGGCGTCTCGCTCGCCGTCGCGAAGGCCGCCGCGAAGTCGGCCGGCCTCGACCTGTTCCGCTACGTCGGCGGCCCGAACGCGCACGTGCTGCCCGTGCCGATGATGAACATCCTCAACGGCGGCTCCCACGCCGACTCGACCGTGGACTTCCAGGAGTTCATGATCGCCCCGATCGGCGCGAGCACCTTCAGGGAGGCGCTGCGCTCGGGCACCGAGGTCTACCACGCGCTCAAGGGCGTGCTGAAGTCGAAGGGCTTCTCCACGGGCCTCGGCGACGAGGGCGGCTTCGCCCCCGACCTGCCCTCGAACGTGGCCGCGCTGGACCTCATCCTCGAGGCCATCGGGAAGGCCGGCTTCACGCCGGGCACCGACATCGCCATCGCGATGGACGTCGCCGCGACGGAGTTCTTCAAGGACGGCGCGTACCACTTCAAGAACGGCGAGGTGCACTCGACCGAGGACATGATCAAGCTCTACGAGAGCATGGTCGCGAACTACCCGATCGTCTCCATCGAGGACCCGCTGTCCGAGGACGAGTGGGGCGCCTGGACGCAGTTCGTGTCCGAGGTCGGCGACAAGGTCCAGGTCGTCGGCGACGACCTGTTTGTCACCAACCCCGAGCGCCTCGCCCGCGGCATCGAGGAGAAGGCCGCCAACTCGCTGCTGGTCAAGCTCAACCAGATCGGCACGCTCACCGAGACGCTCGACGCCGTCACGCTCGCGCAGCGCAACGGCTACACCACGATGACGTCGCACCGCTCCGGCGAGACCGAGGACACCACCATCGCCGACCTGTCCGTCGCGACCAACGCCGGCCAGATCAAGACCGGTGCCCCCGCCCGCGGCGAGCGCATCAACAAGTACAACCAGCTCCTGCGCATCGAGGAGGCGCTGGACGACGCCGGTCGGTACGCCGGCCGTTCCGCCTTCCCGCGCTTCCAGGGCTGACGCCCGGGAGCTCCTCGCCGGCCGGGCGCCCCGCCGGGGGGCGGCCGGCCGTCGTCGTCCCGCGAGGTAGTCCGGAGCCCCGCGAGGTAGTTCAGATCGTGCCGAGGTAGTCAGGTTCCCCGTGAGGTAGTCCGGATCGTGCCGCGGTAGTTGAGATACCCCCCAGGGAGTGGGGCAGACCCCAAACAACGCCCCCGCGGGAAAAACACGGCCCCCCCGGGAAGACCACCGGCCGGGTGGGGCGGCCA
>NZ_JBHVBO010000215.1:0-6286 GCF_042668085.1 Isoptericola sp. NPDC057391
GGACGGTGCGCCGTCCGGGGCCCGCCCGCCTCGTCAGCGGCCCGAGGCCTCCGACCTGGGCGTCGGAGTGGTGGCGCCGGGCTCCGAGCCCGCGTCGTCCGCCCCCACGTCCGTCGTGCCAGAGGACGTCGGGGCCTCCGCGTCCGCCGACGCCACGCCCTTCGCCGCCACCGCGGCCGTGCGCCGTGTCTTCGCCAGGCTCGCGACCGTCGCGATCGCGATCGAGCCGAGGATCACCGCCAGCGACAGCCAGATCGGGATCTCGGGCGCCCAGGCGACGTGCTCGCCCCCGTTGATGAACGGGAGCGTGTTGGTGTGCAGCGCCTCGAGGATGAGCTTGACGCCGATGAACCCGAGGATGACCGCCAGGGCGATCGGCAGGTAGACCAGCCGCTCGAGCAGACCGCCCAGCAGGAAGTAGAGCTGGCGCAGGCCCATGAGCGCGAAGATGTTCGCGGTGAAGACGATGAACGGGTCCTTGGTCAGTCCGAAGATCGCAGGGATCGAGTCGAGCGCGAACAGCAGGTCGGTCGAGCCGATCGCCACGAACACCACGAGCATCGGGGTGAACAGCTTCTTGCCGTCGACCACCGTGCGCACCTTCGCGCCGTCGTACTCCTGGCTCACCGGCAGCACCCGGCGCAGGAGCCGGATCGCGACGTTCTCCTTGAACTCCTCCTCGTCGTCGTCCCCGGCCACCAGCTTGATCGCCGTGTAGATGAGGAACGCGCCGAAGAGATAGAAGACCCACACGAACTGCTCGAGGATCGCGGCACCCGCGAGGATGAACGCCCCGCGCAGCACCAGCGCGATGATGATGCCGACCATGAGCACCATCTGCTGGTGCTGCTTCGGCACCGCGAACCGCGACATGATGATGACGAAGACGAACAGGTTGTCCACGCTCAGGGAGTACTCCGTGAGCCAGCCGGCGTAGAACTCACCGGCCGGAGCGGTTCCGCCCACGGCGAGCATGATCAGCCCGAAGACCAGCGCCAGGGCGACGTAGAAGCCGACCCACAGGCCGCTCTCCTTCATGCTCGGCACGTGGGGGCGCCTGCCGACGATCGCGAGGTCGACGGCGAGCAGGACGATCAGCGCCGCGAGCGACGCCCACTCGAACCAGAGCGGCAGCTCGTGGATCATGCATCTCCTTCGGAGGACGGGGCCACGACGGCGCGGGCCCGGCGGTCGCGCCGGTCACGGGCGAGCGAGGCGATCGTCGTGACGGCGAGCACCACCACGATGAAGCCGAGCGACACGGTGGTCGGGATCTCGGGGATCGCCTCGACGTGGTGACCGCCGTTGATGAACGGCAGCTCGTTGGTGTGCAGCGCGTGGATCACCAGCTTGACACCGATGAAGCCGAGGATCGCGGCGAGCCCGTAGTTGAGGTACACGAGACGGTCGAGGAGGCCGTCCACGAGGAAGTAGAGCTGGCGCAGGCCCAGCAGCGAGAACGCGTTCGCGGCGAACACCAGGTACGTCTCCTGGGTGAGGCCGAAGATCGCGGGGATCGAGTCGACGGCGAACAGCAGGTCGGCGCTGCCGATCGCGACCATCACGATGAGCATCGGCGTGATGTACCGCTTGCCGTCGATCTTCGTCGTCATCTTGTCGCCGACGTACGAGTCGGTCGTGGGGAACAGGCGCCGCGTCAGCCGCAGGACGCCGTTCTCGTTCCACTCCTCGTCGTGGCCGGTGCCCGACCGGGCCTGGGCGATCGCCGTCCAGATGAGGAACGCGCCGAAGATGTAGAACACCCAGGCGAAGTTCGCGATGATCGCGGCGCCGGCGATGATGAACACCGTGCGCAGCACCAGCGCGATCGTGATGCCGATCAGGAGCACGCGCTGCTGGTACTCCCGGGGCACCCGGAAGCTCGTCATGATCAGGACGAAGACGAACAGGTTGTCGACGCTGAGCGACTTCTCGGTGATATACCCGGCGAAGTACTCGCCACCGTACGTCCCGCCCCACACGACCCACACGATCACCCCGAACACGACCGCGACCGCGACGTAGGCCAGGGACCACGTCGCCGACTCGCGGAGCGTGGGGGCGTGCGGGGTGCGCACGTGGCCGACGTAGTCGACCGCGAGCATCGCGAGGATCACGCCGACGGTGACGATCCAGACCCAGACGGGCACATCCATGGAAACTCCTCCGGTACGTAGGACTGAGCACCGGAGGTCTTCCCCACCCGGAGCGGCTACGAGCCTGGCGTCCGGGCCGACGAGGCCGGTCCGGCATCCGTGCCGGACGTGATGACGACCTCACCGTGGGCGGGGTACTCCCCTCCAACCCGCACACCCTACATGAGACCTCGGCCCCGCCATCCGCGCATGTCACGACGCGATCGCCGCCTCTCACCGCGCCCGCGACCGCCCGGCACGGGCCGCGCCACGCGACGCTCAGGCCGTCGCGGCCTGCATCTGCCGCAGCTCCTTCTTCAGCCCGCCGATCTCGTCGCGCAGGCGCGCCGCGACCTCGAACTGCAGCTCCGCCGCGGCGGCGTGCATCTGGTCGCTCAGCTCCTGGATCAGCTCCGCGAGCTCGCCCGCCGCGGCGCCGGCGAGCCGGTTGCCGGTGGCGGCCCCCTCCTTCGGCGAGCCCGGCACGGGCGCGCGCCCCTTGCCCTGCGCGGACGCCGGGGCCTTGCGGTACCCGCCGGACAGCAGCTCCTGCGTGTCGATGTCCTCGCGGGCGAGCATGTCGGTGACGTCCGCGATCTTCTTGCGCAGCGGCTGCGGGTCGATCCCGTGCTCCTCGTTGTACGCCACCTGCTTCGCGCGACGGCGGTCGGTCTCGTCGAGGGCGTACCGCATGGCCGGCGTGATCTTGTCCGCGTACATGTGCACCTGGCCGGTGACGTTGCGCGCCGCACGGCCGATCGTCTGGATGAGCGACCGCTCGGAGCGCAGGAAGCCCTCCTTGTCGGCGTCGAGGATCGCCACGAGCGACACCTCGGGCAGGTCGAGGCCCTCGCGCAGCAGGTTGATGCCGACCAGCACGTCGTACTCGCCCATCCGCAGCTCGCGCAGCAGCTCGACGCGCCGCAGCGTGTCGACCTCGGAGTGCAGGTAACGCACCCGCACGTCCTTCTCGAGGAAGTAGTCCGTGAGGTCCTCGGCCATCTTCTTGGTGAGGGTGGTGACCAGCACGCGCTCGTCCTTCTCGACGCGCTCGCGGATCTCGTGCAGCAGGTCGTCGATCTGCCCCGTGGTCGGCTTGACGACCACCTGCGGGTCCACCAGGCCGGTGGGGCGGATGACCTGCTCGACCACGCCGTCGGACATGGACAGCTCGTAGTCGCCCGGCGTGGCCGACAGGTAGACCGTCTGTCCGATCCGCTCGACGAACTCCTCCCAGCGCAGCGGCCGGTTGTCCATCGCGCTCGGCAGGCGGAACCCGTGCTCCACGAGGGACCGCTTGCGGGACATGTCGCCCTCGAACATCGCGCCGATCTGCGGCACGGTCTGGTGCGACTCGTCGATGACGAGCAGGAAGTCCTCGGGGAAGTAGTCGAGCAGGGTGTTCGGGGGCGAGCCCTGCTCGCGGCCGTCGATGTGCCGCGAGTAGTTCTCGATGCCGCTGCAGGTGCCGATCTGGCGCATCATCTCGATGTCGTACGTGGTGCGCATGCGCAGCCGCTGCGCCTCCAGCAGCTTGTTCTGCCGCTCGAGGTCCGCCAGACGGTCCGCGAGCTCCGCCTCGATGCCGCCGATCGCCCGCTCCATGCGCTCGGGGCCCGCGACGTAGTGCGTGGCAGGGAAGAGGTAGACGCTCTGCTCGTCGCGGATCACCTCGCCCGTGAGCGGGTGCAGCGTCTGGATCGACTCGATCTCGTCGCCGAACATCTCGATGCGGACGGCGAGCTCCTCGTACACGGGGATGATCTCCACCGTGTCGCCGCGCACGCGGAACGTGCCGCGGGTGAAGGCCATGTCGTTGCGCGTGTACTGCATCTGCACGAAGCGGCGGAGCATGTCGTCGCGGTCGACCACGTCCCCGACGTCGAGCCGCACCATCCGGTCCACGTACTCCTGCGGGGTGCCCAGGCCGTAGATGCACGACACCGACGCCACGACGACGACGTCGCGGCGGGTCAGCAGCGACGACGTCGCCGAGTGCCGCAGCCGCTCCACCTCGTCGTTGATCGACGAGTCCTTCTCGATGTAGGTGTCCGTCTGCGCGATGTACGCCTCGGGCTGGTAGTAGTCGTAGTACGACACGAAGTACTCGACGGCGTTGTTGGGCAGCAGCTCGCGGAACTCCGTGGCCAGCTGCGCGGCGAGGGTCTTGTTGGGCGCCATGACGAGCGTGGGCCGCTGCAGCTTCTCGATGAGCCACGCCGTCGTCGCACTCTTGCCCGTGCCGGTCGCGCCGAGCAGGACGACGTCCTTCTCCCCCGCCTGCACGCGGGACGCGAGGTCCGCGATGGCGGTGGGCTGGTCTCCCGAGGGCTCGTACTCGGACACCACCTCGAAGGGGGCCACCGCACGCTGCAGGTCGGTCACGGGTCGCATGCCACCACCGTACGGCCCGCCCCCGACACCCGGTGGCCGCCCCGTGCCGGACCCGGACAGGGGGTGAATTTCCGGCATTTCTTTTGTAAGGGAAGGGTCGTAACCCTAGGGTTTCGGCGAGCCCACGGGCGTCGCACCGTCGGCACCCGCACCGGCGTCGTGCCCGAGCCCGTCCGATTCCGTCCGAGCCAGTCCGAGTCACGTGGAGACCCATGCCTGCCGCCGCCCCCCGCCCCCTTCGTCGTCGCCCGCTCGTCCTCGGTGCGTGCGCAGCGCTCGCCGCCGGACCGGCCCTGGCGCCCGTCGGCGCCGCCGCGACGGCCGGCACGACGGACGGCGCGACGAAAGGCGCGGAGGCGGTCGCGTGGTGCGCGGAGCTGGAGGTCGACCGGCCTGTCGGCGTCTACGACGAGGCCGCCGTCGTGGACGACGGGGTCGGCATCTACGTCGGCGGCGACCTCGCCGTCTCGCGCGCCAAGGAGCTCGAGGGCCGGATCGTCGTCGCGGGAGACGCCGACCTCGCCCGCGACGGCGGCCCCGACTCCCTCAACGTCGGCACCGCCGGAGGCGGTGGCTCCGCGATCGCGCCCGCGGGCGGCAGCGACCATCTCGTGGTGGGCGGCGACCTGACGACCGGGCCGCGCCTGCAGGTGGGCTTCAGCACGCCCGGTGGCGGCAACGTCGTGGTCGGCGGGAGGATCGCCGGCGACGTGAGCACCGAGTCCTTCGTCGACCGCGCGCGGGGCACCGTCCGCGCGGGGGTGGGACGCGAGGCCGCGCTCGCCCCGTACTCCGGCTACCCCGCCCTGGCGCGGTCCCTGTCGGACCAGGCGGCGGCCTCCGCGACCGACGTCGACCCCGAGGGCGGGACCCTGACCCTGCGGGCCCCCGGTTCCTACCGGATCACCGCCGCCGAGGCTCGCGGCCTCGAGGTCGTGAGGGTCGACGGGAGGGCACCGGTCGCGATCACCGTGTCGGGTGCGGCCGTCTCGATGACGCTCGACCACGTCGAGGTCGCCGGCGAACGGGTCTACCAGGCCACCCAGTTCCTCGGCAGCTCCCTCCTGTGGTCCTTCCCCGACGCGGCGTCCGTCGACCTCGGCACGAACGGCCAGCTCCCGGGCAGCGTCGTCGTCCCCGGCGCGGGCAGCACCCTCACCGTCGCCACGAGCACGAACGGCCGGATCCTCGCCGCCGGCGACGTGGCCTACACGGGCGGCCACGGCATCGAGCACCACAACTACCCGTGGACGGGAGACTGCGGCGACGTCCCCGCGGTGACGCCGCCCGGTGGCGTCACCGAGGAGGAGGGCGAGAACGGTGGCGCGGACGACGGCGAGGACGACGGGCCGCAGACGCCGGCGCCCACCACGGAGCCGACCCCCACGGTCACCGACGACGCCACCCCCGGCCCGGCGACGCCGTCGCCGGAGGCGGAGGGCGAGGGCCCCGTCGACGGCCCCGCCCCGGCCGACGAGAGCGACGACCGCGCGGGAGTCCCGGACGACGACCTCGCCGCCGCCGCTGCTGCCGGCGCGGAGCCCCCGGCGACGCCGTCGGGCCGAGCAGCCGGCGAGGACGCCCTGCCCCGCACCGGCGCGCAGGTCGGCCTCGTCGCGGCCGTGGCCGCGGCCCTGCTCGGCGCGGGCGGGCTCCTCGTCGCGCTCCGTCGTCGGACGACGCGGCGCGCGCTCCGCGGCTGAGCCCCCGGCCGGGCGGGGCCGGGCCGCGCCGAGGTGGCCCGAGCCCATCTGGAC
>NZ_JBHVBO010000216.1:0-6206 GCF_042668085.1 Isoptericola sp. NPDC057391
GCGGTCCGTAGCCGCTACGGACCGTCCCCCCTCTCTATCTCGCGGGTCTGGCTTCTCTATCTCGGCGAGAGGGTCAGTTCTGCTTGATGGCCGAGACGTCGAGGGCGATCTTGACCTTGTCGCCCACGAGGACGCCGCCGGTCTCGAGCGCGGCGTTCCAGGTCAGGCCGTAGTCCTTGCGCGAGATCTCGATCTCGGACTCGAAGCCCGCGCGCGGGTTGCCGAACGGGTCGGTGGCGGTGCCGGTGAACTCGGTCGGCAGCTCGACCGTGTTGGTGACGCCGTTGATCGTGAGGTCGCCGGTGATCGTGTAGTCGTCGCCGTCGGTGGAGATGCCCTTGGACGCGAAGGTCCAGACCGGCTTCTCCTCGGCGTGCCAGAAGTCGGCGCTCTTCAGGTGCCCGTCGCGGTTCTCGTCGCCGGTGTTGACCGACGCGGCGTCGAGCTCGGCGGTGACGGCCGTGGACTCGAGGTCGTCGCCCACGGTGATCTCGCCGGACGAGATGGCGATCGTGCCGCGCACCTTGGCGATCCCGGCGTGACGCACGGAGAACGAGGCGGTCGAGTGGGCGGTGTCGATGGCGTAGGTACCGGCGGTCAGGCCTGCGGGCAGCGCGGTCATGGTGTCTCCCTCGGGTCGGGTCGTGCTGACGTCTCACAAGATAGTTGATGAATCAACTATCGTCACGGGGAGGAACGCGGCGCTCTCGTAACCTATTCCCGTGGGTGTGACGAGAGCGCAGGAGCGCGACGACGAGGACCGCGCGGACGTGCGCTGGCTCGACGAGGAGCAGCAGTGGGCGTGGCGGCGGTTCCTCGAGGGGACGTCCCGCTTCTTCGAGGCGCTCGGGGACGCGCACGACGAGGGGCTGCCCGTCACGCTCGGCGAGTACCACCTGCTGGTGCAGCTCTCCGAGGCGCCGGGCAGGACCCTGCGCATGTCGGCGCTCGCGGAGTTCCTCGCGCTGTCGCGCAGCCGCCTGACGCACACGGTCGACCGGATGGAGCGGCGCGGGCTCGTGGTCCGCACGCCGGTGCCGGGCGACCGGCGCGGGGTGAACTGCGTCATGACCGACGCCGGGTACGCGGCGCTCGTCGACGCCGCGCCGGGTCACGTCACGGCCGTCCGCCGCCTGCTGGTCGACGCCCTCACCGACGAGGAGCTCGTCACCCTCGGGCGTGCGATGGCGAAGATCGCCGACACCGCGAAGGGGCCGGCCGCGTCCTGACGTGAGCGCCGTCACGCCTGGCTGGACGGGACCTGGGTACCCCGGAGTTCTGGGACACTGGACCCCATGGCCACCACCACCGTCCATCTCGTACGGCACGGCGAGGTCCACAACCCGGACGGCGTCCTCTACGGGCGCATCCCCGGCTACCGCCTGTCCGACCGGGGGCAGGCGATGGCGAGCCGTGTGGCGCAGCACCTGTCCGGCGCGGGCCGCGACGTCGTCGCCGTCGTCGCCTCCCCGCTGCAGCGCGCGCAGGAGACCGCGACGCCCACGGCCGAGGCCTTCGGCCTGACCCTCGCCACGGACCACCGGCTCGTCGAGGCGGGGAACCACTTCGAGGGCACGACGATCGGGAAGAACCCGGGGCAGCTCGCCAACCCCCGGTACTGGCGCTACCTGTGGAACCCGCTCCGTCCGTCGTGGGGCGAGCCGTACGCGGACCAGGTGACCCGGATGCGTGCGGCCGTGGACGACGCGCGCCGCGCCTACGAGGGTCACGAGGTGGTGCTGGTCAGCCACCAGCTCCCCGTCTGGGTCACCCGCCGGTCGTACGAGGGCGGCCCCCTGGCGCACGACCCGCGGCGCCGTCAGTGCGCCCTGGCGTCGATGACCTCGCTGCGGTTCGACGGCGAGACGTTCGTGGGCCTGCACTACACCGAACCCGCCGCCGACCTGCTTGCCGGCGCCGACCCCGTGCCGGGGGCATGATGCGCACCGCTCGCAAGCGCGCGCTCCGCCGCGCCACCGCGGCCGCCGGCGCCGCTGCCTCGCTGGTCCTGCTCGCCGCCTGCGGCGCCCAGGACTCGGGCGCAGGCGACGTCGTCGGGCAGGGCTTCGTCTCCGGCGACGGCTCGGTGAAGCAGTGGGACGCTGCCGATCGCGAGGACCCCGTGACCGTCGAGGGCACGTCGTTCGAGGGCGACGAGGTGAGCACCGCCGACTGGCTCGGCGACGTCGTCGTGGTCAACACCTGGTACGCCGGGTGCGCGCCGTGCCGCGCCGAGGCGCCCGACCTCGTGACCCTCGCGAACGAGCGCGAGGCCGACGGCGTGCGGGTGCTCGGCATCAACACCGAGGACGAGGCCGGCGCCGCCCTCTCGTTCCAGCGCACCTTCGACGTGCCCTACCCGTCGATCGAGGACCGCAGCGGGCAGGTCGTGGCCAAGCTCTCCGGCGTCGTGCCGCTGCAGGCCGTGCCGTCCACCGTGGTGCTCGACGCCGAGGGCCGCGTCGCGGCACGCGTCATCGGGCAGGCGGAGGCGTCCACGCTCGACGCGATCGTCGACGAGGTGCTCGCCGAGTCCGGCGGCGGCTCGGGCGACGGCGCCGCGAAGGACGCCTGATGGGCGACGCCTTCGCTACCACGGTGTGGAGCGGGTCGATGCTGCTGGCGCTGCCCGTGGCGCTGATCGCCGGCCTCGTGTCGTTCGCGTCGCCGTGCGTGCTGCCGCTGGTGCCCGGCTACGTCGGGTACGTGAGCGGCATGGCCGCGGCCTCGGCGGGGACGGGCGCGAAGGGTCGGCCCGGGGTGCCGCAGGACCCGGCCCGGCGGCGCGTGGTCGCGGGTGTCGCCCTGTTCGTGCTCGGCTTCACCGCGGTGTTCGTGGCCTTCATGGCCGCGGCCGGCGCGCTCGGCTCCTACCTGGTGCAGTGGGAGGCCACGATCATGCGGGTGCTCGGGGTCGTCGTGATCCTCATGGGCCTCGCGTTCCTCGGCGCCGTCCCGTTCCTGCAGCGCGAGCGGCGCATGCACCTGAGCCCGCGCGCGGGCCTGTGGGGCGCGCCCCTGCTCGGCGTGGTGTTCGGCCTCGGATGGACCCCCTGCATCGGCCCGACGCTGACGGCCGTCCAGGCGCTGTCCCTCGACCAGGCGTCCGCAGCTCGCGGCATCGTGCTCGGGATCGCGTACTGCGTCGGGCTCGGCGTGCCCTTCCTCCTGGTCGCGCTCGGGCTGCAGTCCTCGCAGCGCATGCTCGGCTTCCTGCGCCGCCACCGCCTGGTCATCCAGCGCGCCGGCGGCGCCCTGCTGGTGCTGATCGGCCTGGCGCTGGTGACCGGCTTCTGGACCGCGTGGACCAGCCAGCTCCAGGGCTGGATCAGCGGATTCGCGACGGTGGTGTGATGAGCGAGAAGGCGACCTACCGGCCGGAGGGCATCCACGACGCGTTCACCGAGGGACGCGCGGGTGACGCGCCCGCGACGCCGCAGGGCGGGCCGGACAAGCCCGCCGGTCCGAACCTGCCGACGCTGGGCTGGCGCGGCATGCTGCGCTGGACGTGGCGCCAGCTCACGAGCATGCGCGTGGCGCTCATGCTGCTCATGCTGCTCGCCGTCGCGGCCGTGCCCGGCTCGATCCTGCCGCAGCGCAGCCAGGACGCCGCCGCGGTGCTCGAGTACCTGGGCGACCACCCCACGCTGGGGGAGTGGCTGGACCGGTTCGGCTTCTTCGAGGTCTACAGCTCGGTCTGGTTCTCGGCCATCTACATCCTGCTGTTCGTGTCCCTCGTGGGCTGCATCGTGCCGCGCACGCTCGCGCACGCCCGCGCGCTGCGGAACCGGCCGCCGAAGACGCCGGTGCGCTTCGGCCGCTTCCCCGCCACGGCGGAGGCGAGCACGACGGCGTCGCCCGACGAGGTCGTCGAGGCCGTGGCCGGCCACCTGCGCGGCCCGCTGCGCCGCCTGCCGACGTTCCGCGTCGACGTCGGCTCGGAGGAGCCGCGCCTGGGCCGGCCCGCCACCCGCACCGTCGCCGCGGAGCGCGGCTACCTGCGCGAGACGGGGAACCTCGTGTTCCACCTCGCGCTGCTGGGCCTGCTCGTCTCCGTCGCCCTCGGCCAGCTGCTGCACTACCGCGGCCAGGCGATCGTCACGGAGGGGCGCGGCTTCGCGAACGCCGTCGTGGACTACGACACGTTCGACAAGGGCGCGTGGTTCCAGCCGTCGTCGCTGTCGCCGTTCTCGATGACGCTCGACGCGTTCGACTCCGAGTTCGCCTCCGACACCGTGGCGTTCGCGCAGGCCCGCGACTTCACGGCCCACGTGACGGTCACCGAGCCGGACGGCGGGCAGCACTCCGACCAGATCAAGGTCAACTCCCCGCTGACGGTGGACGGCGCCAAGATCTACCTACAGGGCAACGGCTTCGCCCCCGAGATCACCGTGAAGGACGGCGCCGGCGAGATGGCGTTCTCCGGCCGGGTCCCGTTCCTGCCCGAGGACACCATGTACACGTCGCGCGGCGTCGTGAAGGTGCCCGACGTCTCCGAGGGGCAGGAGCAGATCGGCCTGGTCGGGTACTTCCTGCCCACCGCCGTCGTCGAGGAGGACGGATCCGCCCGTTCCGTCTTCCCGCAGCCGCAGAACCCGCTCATGGTGCTCGAGGTGTACCGCGGCGACCTGGGCCTGGACGAGGGCGTGCCCCAGAACGTGTACCGCCTCGACACCGCGTCGCTCACGCCCTCGGTGGACGAGGACGGCGCGACGACCAAGCTGCTCGTGCGGCCGGGGGAGACGGTCGAGCTGCCCGACGGCCTCGGCACCGTCACCCTCGGCGAGGACGTGCCGCGCTACGTCGCGCTCGACCTGCGCCACGACCCGTCGCTCACCTGGGTGCTGACCTTCTCCCTGCTCGCCCTCGCCGGCCTCGCGGTCTCGCTGTTCACGCCGCGCCGCCGCGTGTGGGTGCGATCATGGGAGGCCACGGACGACGACGGCCGGGCCGTGACGCACGTCGAGCTCGCCGGGCTCGCGCGCGGGGACGACGCGGGCCTGCAGCGCGAGGTCGACAAGGCGCTGGCAGCGGTGCCGGGACGTCTCGACGGCACGAGTGACGACACGACCGACGACGACCCGCTCGCCGCCGACCACCAGAGAACCGCCACGGAGGACTGACCATGCAGATCGCCGAGCTGAGCGTGCTGCTCGTGTGGGGCGCCGCCACGGCGCTCACGATCGCGCTCGTCGCGTTCGCGATCGACCTGGGCCGCCGCACGGAGGCCCGGGCCGAGGCACACGCCGAGGCACGCACGCCCGCCGCGGTGGGGGCGGCGTCGCGCGCGACGCCCGCCCCCTCGAGCACCCTGCCCGGGACGGGAGCGCCCGACGGCCCGGCCCCCGCGCGCCGTCGCGCCGCCGGCATCGCGATGTCGACCACGTGGCTGGGCACCGCGATGCTCCTCGTGGCGATCGTGCTGCGCGGGCTCGCCGCGGGCCGCACGCCCTGGGCCAACATGTACGAGTTCACGCTGGTGGGGTCGTTCATGGCGCTGGCCGTGTTCCTCGGCATGAACGTGCGCAAAGACTTCAAGTTCCTCGGCGCGTTCGTCACCGGGCTCACCGTGCTGTTCCTCGTGCTGGGCCTGAACGTCTTCTACGTGGCCGCGACGGGCGTGCAGCCCGCGCTGCAGAACTACTGGCTGGTCATCCACGTGGGCGTCGCGATCAGCGCCACCGGCATCTTCACCGTCGCGTTCGTCGCCTCGGTGCTGCAGCTCCTGCGCGACAGCCGCGACTCCGGCTCGCCGTACCTGCTGCGCCCCGGCTTCCGCTGGCTCGACCGCCTGCCCACCCCGACGTCGCTGGAGGCCCTGTCCTTCCGCCTCAACGCCGTCGGCTTCGTGCTGTGGACCTTCACCATCATCGGCGGCGCCATCTGGGCCGAGCACGCCTGGGGCCGCTACTGGGGCTGGGACCCCAAGGAGGTCTGGAGCTTCGTCATCTGGGTCGTGTACGCGGCGTACCTGCACGCCCGCACCACGCGTGGCTGGGACGGCCGCCGCGCCGCCTGGTTCGTCGTCGTCGGCTACCTGTGCGTGCTGTTCAACTTCACCGGCGTGAACCTGATCTTCAACGGCAAGCACTCGTACTCGGGCCTCAACACCGACAGCACCGGCGGCGCCTGACACCTGCCGAGATAGAGAGGGCTCCTCGCCGAGATAGAGAGGGGACGGGCATCGCCATGGCGACGCCCGTCCC
>NZ_JBHVBO010000217.1:0-6185 GCF_042668085.1 Isoptericola sp. NPDC057391
CGCACGCATCGCGTGCGGGGCCCTGCTGCGTCCTGGGCGGCCGAGGAGCCCCCGGACGTCCGTGGGCCGGTCAGTTCTGGGAGAACTCCGAGTACGGGATCACGTCGTCGTCGGCGGGCGCCTTGACGTCGACCGGCTCGCCCCACTTGCTGAACGCCGACTCGACGACCATCTCCTGGCCATCGACCTCCATCGTGACGTCAACCTCGACCGGCAGGCCCTCCGGGTCCACCTTGTAGACGGTGACGATCTCGCCGAGCTGGCCCGCGGTCGACGGGTCGATCCCGGCCGTGCCCTCCGTCACCTTGGAGGGGTCGATGGTCGCCGTGTAGACCTCGGTCTCGACGCCGTCGACGGTCTCGGAGCCGGTGTGCTCGAACGACGTGACGGCGTCGGCCATCGCCTCCGCCTGCGCGGCGGCGTCCATGGACTCCATCGAGTCCATCGTGCCGGCGAGGGCCGGGTCGGCCGCCATGTCCTCGGCGGTCATCGACAGGTACTTGCCCTGGGTCATCTCCCCCATGGACAGGTAGATCGTGCCGTCGACCATCACCATGTCCATGTCCATGCCCATGACCGCCATGGTCATCTGCATGGCCGTGTCCTCGAACGTCGACCCGAAGACGACGTCGGCCGTCGTGGCGCTGTCGGTCATCCCGGCCGACTCGGCGAGCTCGCCCGAGTAGGTCATCTCCATGTGCGCGCTCGAGGCCTTCTCCTGAGCGGCCTGCATCTGCTCGGCCAGGTCGGTCATCGTCGAGACGGTCGCGATCTCGGCGGCCTGCTCCTCGGCCGGCTGCCCGGCGTCGGGCGCCGCGGACTTCTCGCTCCCGCAGGCGCTGAGTGCGAGGGCGACCAGGCCCGCCGATGCCAGGGCCACGGTCTTCTGGGGGACGCGCATGGTGCTCCTTCTCAGGGAATCGTGAGGTTTCATTCCATCACGCGACCGTGCCGGCGTGGGCCGGTCGAGCGTGCCGGGCGCCGATCGTTGCCGATCCGTGTCCCCGGGCGCCTCCTCCCCGCCGCCCCCCCCAGGAACGGGAACGGGCCCCTCACGCGAGTGCGTGAGGGGCCCGTGTGCCGGAACAGGAGCCTCAGTGGGCGTGCTGCCCGCGGCTGAACTCGAACACCCAGCCGACGAGCCCGATGACGCCGAGGATGAAGCCGATGTAGAGCACCCACCAGCCCACGGCGAGCCCGAGGAACGCGACCGCGGCCGCGGCGGCGATGACCAGCGGCCACCAGCTCCACGGCGAGTACACGCCCTGGTCGCCGGCGCCCTGCTCGATCTCGCCCTCCTCGTCGTCCTCGGGGCGGGGGTCGATGCGGCGGGCGGTGAGCGCGAGGTACGCACCGACCATCGCGACGAGCCCGCCCACCAGCGGGATGCCGAGGTAGCCGACCGGCTCCTGGAAGTCCGTGACGAAGCCGTAGATCACGCCGACCAGGACGAAGAACGGGGCGAGGAACAGGAAGAGCTTGATCTCGATCTTCACTTGCGGTTCTCCTCCTCGTCGTCGATCACGGTGGTGGTCGACTGGGCGGCTGACGACTGCGCGCTGTCGCGACGCTCCTCGACGAGCTCCTGGTGCCCCCGGCGGTCGGGGTCGCCGTAGACCTGGACCAGCGGGCCGTGGCCCGGCACCTGCTCCATCGCCGCGACCTCGGGGTGGTGCAGGTCGAAGGCCGGCGACTCCGAGCGGATGCGCGGCAGCGAGGTGAAGTTGTGCCGCGGCGGCGGGCAGCTGGTGGCCCACTCGAGCGAGCGGCCGTAGCCCCACGGGTCGTCGACGGTGACCTTCGGCGCGTTGCGCCAGGTCGTGTAGACGTTCCACAGGAACGGCAGCGTGGACGCGGCCAGGATGAACGCCCCGATGGTCGACACCTGGTTCTCCCAGGTGAAGCCCTCCTCCGGCATGTAGTCGGCGTAGCGACGGGCCATGCCCTCGACACCCAGCCAGTGCTGGATGAGGAACGTCATGTGGAAGCCGACGAACAGCAGCCAGAAGTGGACCTTGCCGAGCCGCTCGTTGAGCATCCGGCCCGTGAACTTCGGCCACCAGAAGTAGAAGCCGGCGAACATCGCGAACACCACGGTGCCGAAGACCACGTAGTGGAAGTGCGCCACCACGAAGTACGAGTCGGACAGGTGGAAGTCCAGGGCGGGGCTGGACAGGATGATGCCCGTCAGCCCGCCGAAGAGGAAGGTCACCAGGAAGCCGATCGACCACAGCATCGGTGTCTCGAACGTGAGCTTCCCGCGCCACATCGTGCCGATCCAGTTGAAGAACTTCACGCCGGTCGGGATGGCGATCAGCATCGTCATGAAGGCGAAGAACGGCAGGAGCACCGCGCCGGTCACGTACATGTGGTGGGCCCACACCGTCACGGACAGCGCCGCGATCGCGATCGTCGCGTAGATCAGGCCCTTGTAGCCGAAGATCGGCTTGCGGCTGAAGACCGGGAAGATCTCCGACACGATGCCGAAGAACGGCAGCGCGATGATGTACACCTCGGGGTGGCCGAAGAACCAGAACAGGTGCTGCCAGAGGATCGCCCCGCCGTTCTCGGGGTTGAAGACCTGCGCCCCGAGACGACGGTCGGCGCCCAGCGCGAACAGCGCGGAGGCCAGCGGCGGGAAGGCCATCAGCACGAGCAGGCTCGTGACGAGCGTGTTCCACGTGAAGATCGGCATCCGGAACATGGTCATGCCCGGCGCGCGCATCGTGATGATCGTGGTGATGAAGTTGACGGCACCGAGGATGGTGCCGAAGCCCGCCAGCGCGAGGCCGAACACCCAGAGGTCTCCGCCTAGCCCTGGACTGAACGTCGTGTTCGACAACGGTGCGTAGGCGAACCAGCCGAACGACGCGGCGCCCTGCGGGGTGAAGAAGCCCGCCGCCGCGATGAGGCCGCCGAAGAGGAACAGCCAGTACGCGAACATGTTGAGCCGCGGGAACGCGACGTCGGGCGCGCCGATCTGCAGCGGCATGATCACGTTGGCGAAGCCCGCGAACAGTGGCGTCGCGAACAGCAGCAGCATGATCGTGCCGTGCATCGTGAAGAGCTGGTTGTACTGCTCCTTGCTCTGCACCACCTGCAGGCCGGGCATGAACAGCTCGGCCCGGATCAGGAGGGCGAGGATGCCTCCCACGGCGAACCAGACGAACGACGTGATCAGGTACAGGTAGCCGATCGTCTTGTGGTCGGTGGAGGTGATCCACTTGACCACGGTGCGACCGAGGTTCTGGCGCTTCGGCGCGAGACCGGGGATGACCTCGACGTCGTGCGCGGGGGCAGTCGTGGCCGCCATCAGTTCTCGACCTCCGGGAGGGTGTCTTCCTGCGGGAAGTTCGCGTCGTGCTGCTGGCGGTTCAGGTCGAGCCCGAGCTCGCCGGTCTGGCCCGCGGCCGCGAGGTCGGCCATGTGGGCGTCGTACTCCGCCTGCGACACGACCTTGACGTTGAAGAGCATCCCGGAGTGGAACTCGCCGCAGAGCTCGGCGCACTTGCCGGCGTACGTGCCCTCACGGGTCGGGGTGACCTGGAAGGTGTTGGTCCGGCCCGGGATCATGTCCTGCTTGTACAGGAAGGCGGGGATCCAGAACGAGTGGATGACGTCGCGGGAGTCCAGGGTGAACTCGACCGTCTGGTCGACCGGCAGGTACAGCGTCGGGACGTCCTTCGACGTGCCCGGGGCGCCGTCCACCTCGTCCTCGACCGTCTGGCCGCCGACGTCGAGCAGGTGCTGACCGGAGTCGTAGACGCCCTCGTCGAGGTAGTTGAAGTCCCAGCTCCACTGCTTGCCGATGACCTGGATGTTCACGTCCGGCTCGGCGCTGGTGTCCTGCACCGCCGACATGTCGCGGTCCGTGTAGAAGAACAGGACGAGGATCATGATGGTCGGCACGGCCGTGTACATGATCTCGAGCGGCATGTGGTAGCGCGTCTGGATCGGGAGCTGGTGGTCGTCCCGGCGCTTGCGGTACGCCGCGACGCACCACAGCATCAGGCCCCACGTGATCACACCGACGATCAGCGCCGCGATCCAGGAGCCGACCCAGAGGTTGGTGATTCGCTCGGTCTGGTTGGTCACCTCCCCGTCGCTGTAGCCGGGCAGGTATCCGCGCTTGACGGAGTCGCTGGCACAGCCGGAGGCCAACACGGCGACAGCGCCGGCGATCGCCGTCGCGCGCAGGATGACCCGCCGGGTGCGGGTGGGGCTCTTCGAGTGCAAGGGAGGCCTTTCACGTCACGTCCTGCCCGACCGCCACGGCCCCTCTGGGCAACAGGCACGCGGACAGGACCTTCGTCCTCGATGAAGTGCAGCCTAGCGCGCCCGGAGCAGGTTCGACGCCGCAAAAGCCCCCTCGGGGCGTGACTCTTTCCGCACGGGACGTCCACATCTCCTTCTTGCACACAGAGCCCAGGAGAGTGTCAGATCGATCGTCGGCGGTGTCAGATCCTCGGGCCCGCCCCGGGACCCGGGCGACCGGACCTCGACGCCCCGAAGATGGCACGATCGTGCCCCGGGCGCGCCTCCCGCGCCCGCCCGACACGCCCGGCCGCGGCGTCGGGACGCCCGTCAGCCCTCACGGAGCGCGCCTGTGACCGACACCACCGACCCGACCGGGGCCCCGTCCCCCACGACATCGCCCGCGGCGACCGCCGGCTCGCGGGTGCACCTGGACAACGGTGGCGGCGCCCCGCTGCACCCGCTCGCCCGGCAGGCCCTGCTGCAGGCGCTCGACGAGGGCTGGGCCGACCCGCACCGGTTGCACACGGAGGGGCGCCGGGCGGCGCGGCTCCTCGACGGCGCGCGCGAGGCCGTCGCCGCCGTCCTCGGTGCGCGCACGGAGGAGGTGCGGTTCACGGCCAGCCACGCGACCGCCCTGCGCGACGCCCTGGCGGGCGCCGCGCAGGCCCGGCGCCGCGCGGGCGGGGACGTCGTCGTGGGCGGCACCGAGCGCGCGGCCGTGCTGCACGCGGCGGCGGCCGCCGCACGCGCCCAGGGGGGCGAGCGCGTCGTGGTCGGCGTCGACCGGCACGGCCGCGTCGACGGGGACGCCTTCGCGGAGCGCGTCGCGCGTCCCGGCGTCGCGCTGGCCGCGCTCCAGCACGCCAACGGCGAGGTCGGCACGCGGCAGCCCCTGCGCACCGTGCACGACGCCGCCCGGTCCGCGGGGGTGCCGCTCCTCGTGGACGCGGGCGCGTCCCTGGGTCACGACGACGCCCCCGACGCCTGGGACCTGCTCGCCGCCCACCCGGTCGACTGGGGCGGGCCCGCCGGGGTGGGCGTGCTCGCCGTGCGCCAGCGCGTGCGGGCCGTCCCGCCCGGGCCGGAGGACGCCGACCCGTGGGCGCCCGGTGGCGTGAGCGTGCCCGCCGCGTTCGCCGCCGCCGTGGCCCTGCAGGCGACGACGGCCGACCGCGCCGCGCAGGACCAGCGGCGGCGGCTCCTCACGCAGCGGGTGCGGACCGCGGCCGCCGCCGTGCCCGACGTCGAGGTTGTGGGCGACCCGGACGACCGGCTCCCCCACGTCGTGACGTTCTCCTGCCTGTACGTGGACGGCGAGGCGCTCGTGACGGAGCTGGACCGGGCGGGCTTTGCGGTCGGCTCCGGTTCGGCCTGCACCGCGAGCACCCTGGAGCCCTCGCACGTGCTCGCGGCGATGGGGGTGCTCACGCACGGCAACGTGCGGATCGCCCTCGACCGGTCGACCACCGAGGAGGACGTCGACCGCTTCCTCGCCGTCCTGCCGGGCGCCGTGCGGCGGGTGCGCGACATGCTCGGGGTGGGCGGGTTGTGAGCGCCGACGACGCGAGGGTGGAGGCGGACGCCGTGGTGGTCGACGCCCGCGGCCTGCGTTGCCCGCTGCCCGTGATCCGGCTGGCCGCCGCGGCCCGCGACCTGCCCGCCGGGACGCTCGTGACCGTGCTGTCGACCGACCCGGCGGCGCGCCACGACGTGCCCGCCTGGGCCCGGATGCGCGGGCACACGACGGTCGGCGAGACGGAGACCTCCCCCGCGCCCGCGCCGCCCGAGGACGCCGGCGACGAGGGCGACGAGGGCGACGAGGGCGCCTCGACGACGTGGGCGCTCACGGTGCGGCTGGGCGCGACCCCCTGACCGCCCTGGGCGCGGCCCTCGGACCGGGACGACGACGGCCCGGCCACCCGTGGGGG
>NZ_JBHVBO010000218.1:0-6173 GCF_042668085.1 Isoptericola sp. NPDC057391
CGGCGGGCCGTCGGGCCCGCCGGTCACCGGTCGGGGCGCCTTACTGGGCGCCGCCGAGCTTGCCGAGGATGACGCCCGACGACGGACCCTGCCACGACGGCGGGAACATGTACATGTCCTCCTCCGTGGGCCAGCCGGTGAACTTCGTCGTGTTGAAGAACGTCTGCGTGCCGTTCACGACGATCGGGATGTACGGCAGGTCCTCGACGATGTGCTCCTGGACGGTGGCGTAGGCCTCCTTCTTGGCGGCCTCGTCGTTGGTCTGGGACGCGGCCTGGACGGCGGCGTTCACCTCGTCGTTGTCGTACCGGGAGATGTTCCACTCGCCCGGCTCGAGGGCCGTGCCGACCTTCTGGGTGTAGTCGCCGGTGAACCACTCGCGGTAGATCTGGAACGGGTCGGCCAGCGAGGTGCCGACGACGCCGCCCATGATGAGCTCGAACTCTCCGGAGACGCGGGCGTCGGCGAACTCGTTCCAGGAGATCGTGGACGCGGTGACCTTGAGGCCGGCGGCCTTGGCCTGCTCCTCGATAAGCTTGGCGGCGTTGTTGAAGTCCGACCAGCCGTCGACGGAGGTCAGCGTCAGGTCGATCGGCTTGCCGTCCTTGCCGTAGAAGCCGTCGGCGTCCTTGGTGTAGCCGGCCTCCTCGAGGATCTTGCCGGCGGCCGCGGCGTCGGCGCTCTGCGGCGACTCCTTCGGCATGCCGTCGGCGATCCACTTGTCGTCGCGACCGAGCAGCGCGAACGTGGGCGAGATCTCCTTGGCGAGGCCCACGAACGCCTTCTCGGTGATCGCCGAGCGGTCGATCGCCGCGTTGAGCGCCTGCCGGACGGCGACGTCCGTCTGGGCCCCCTCGCAGCCGAGCTCGGTGTTGGAGCAGGTGTAGAGCACCACCGGGTCGACGGGCGTGTTCACGTACCCGAAGCCGCCGGTCGAGGTGACGCGCTCGGGGTCGGGCACGAACATCGTGGTCCAGTCGATCTGCCCGGTGGTGAGCAGGTCCTCCGCGGACTGGTTGGCGTCGATGCCGACGTACCGCAGCGAGGCCACCTTCGGCGCGCCGCCCCAGTAGTCGGGGTTGGCCTTCGCGGTGTACGCGGCGTTGGACGCCGTGTCGAGCACGTAGGGGCCGGTCCCCACGGGGGACTCGGCGTTGTCCCAGGCCACGAGGCCGGTGAGCGCGTTGCCCTCGGCGTCCTCGCCGGAGTCCTTCTCGTGCTCGGAGAACACGTGCTCCGGCACGATGTACGTGCTGCCGAGGATCGCGAACTCGTTGGCGTACGCCGGCTCGGCGAAGGAGAACACCACGGTGGACTCGTCCTGCGCGACGGCGTCCTTCAGGTACTCGGGCTTGGCGGTGTCGTTGGTGAACGAGTAGACGACGTCGTCGGCCGTGAACGGCTGACCGTCGTTCCACGTCACGCCGGCGCGGATCTTCACCGTGAGCTCGGTGCCGTCCTCGTTCCACTCGAACGACTCGGCGAGCATCGGCGTGGGGTCGACGTCCTGCAGCTTGTTGTAGGCGAACAGCGTCTCGTAGATGCCGCCGTTGGCGAGGTGCAGGACGCCCACGGCGTAGGGGTTGAAGTTGGGGGTGATCGGGGTCTGGGAACCGGCCCAGATCACGAGCTCCTGGTCGGTGGCGGCGCCCTCGGCCGCGGGGGCGCTCGTGCCGTCGCCACCGTCGCTGTCCCCGGCGGCACCGGAGCACCCGGCCGCCAGGAGGGTCACGCTGGTCAGCGCGGCGGCGGCCGCGAGCCACCGTCCGCGAATCTTCCCTCGGATCATCGTTGGTCCTTCCAGTCGGCAGCGCACCCTCACGCCGCGTTCACTCACGCTTAGGGAAGGAACCTTAACGAATAGCCCGGGGCCCTCCGCAAGACCCCGGGGACCCATAAGGTAGGAGTGTTATCAAAACGTCACCTGGGTCAGGGACGCGTCACACCTCGGTGACGCGCGCCGTCGTCTCGTTCGACGTCGCGGCGCCGCTGCGGCCCGTCTGGTTCCACGCGAAGCTGCGGGGCCGGGTGCGGGCGTTCGGCACCTTCGCCGCCCTCGACCACGAGCTGCGCCACCTCGCCCCGTCGGTCGACGAGCACGTCGCCCCCGGGCACGCCTTCGCCCGGCTCAGCGGCACCCTCCCCCACGGCACGGCGGTCACCGACCCTGACCAGCAGGATCAGGGCGCTCAGCGGGGTCAGGCCAGGCTGAAGAGCACCCGCCGATCGGGCACGGACGCCTCCGCCAGCGTCGCCCGGACGCGCTGACCGAGCGGCAGCTCGGCGCCCTCGATGCGCGCCCGCACGGCCGGGTCCTTGAGCATGACCTCACCGCGCTGCGGGCCGTCCGCCGCACCGTCCTTGCCGGCGCCGCGCACGTCGACGACGACGCCGTCGAAGGCCTGCCCCTCGCGTCCGGCGAGCAGCGCCGCCTCGACGACGTCCACGCAGCCGCGCTCGAACGCGCCGGCCGTGCGGGAGGCCGCCGCCATCGTCTCGGGCAGGGTGGGCAGGGCCTCGGCCACCCAGGCGGGCGGCTCCTTGCCCGCGGCGTGCGCGAGGCACACCTCGGTGGCGTAGCGGTCGGCGAGCCGCCGCAGCGGCGCCGTCACGTGGGCGTACTCGGCCGCGATCGCCGCGTGCCGGGCGTCCGCGGGCAGCGCCACCGGCGGTTCGCCGTCGGGCCCCGGCACGCCGAACGCCAGGTAGCCCGCGCCGCGGAAGAGCGACGTCGCCTCGGCGAGGAAGGCCGCGTGGGCGGGCCGGCGGGACTCCAGCGTCGGGACGAGCTGCGCGTACGCGACGTCGTCGGGCCAGTCGATGCCGAGGGCGGCGGCCGTGCGGCGCAGGCGCGCGACGTCGCGGTCGTCCGCCGGGGGCAGCGTGCGCAGCAGGCCGACGCCGGCCTCGCGCATCATGGCCGCCGCGGCGATGCCGGTGAGCAGCGAGATCTGCGCGTTCCAGCCCTCGACCGGGAGGGTGCGTCGCAGCTCGAGCGCGAACGACCCGTCGGGCCCGGGCACGATCTCCTGCTCGGGGACCTCGAGCGACACCCCGCCGCGGTCGCGCTCGCGCTCCTGCCGCAGGCGACCCACGTCCGCGAGCAGGGACAGGGAGTCCGACGCCGTCCCCGCGTCGAGCTGACCCTGGACCTCGCCGTAGGTGAGGCGGGCGCGCGACCGCACGGTCGCGCGGGTCACGGAGCTGCTGGTGATCTCGCCGTCCGCGTCGAGCCCGATCGTCCACAGGACGGCGGGCCGGTCCTCGTCGGGCAGCAGGCTCGCCGCGCCCTCGGACAGGACGGGCGGGTGCAGCGGGGTGCGCACGTCCGGGCCGTAGACGGTCGTGCCGCGACGGTGCGTCTCGGCGTCGAGCGGGCCGCCCGGACGGACGAACGCGGCGACGTCCGCGATGGCGTACCGGACGATGTAGCCCCGGCCCGACGACGCGACGTGCACCGCCTGGTCGAGGTCCATCGAGCCGGGCGGGTCGATGGTCACGAGCTCGACGTCGCGGCGGTCCTGGCGCCCCTGCCGGCGCTTGCCGCCGAGGGCCGACCCGCCGTCCGCGGCGGACTTCTCCGCCTCCTCCCGCACCTCGGCGGGGAACATGGCGGGCAGGCCGACCTCGGCGCGGAGCGCGGCGAGGGCGTCGGCGACCTCGGCCGGGCCCGCCTGGGCGAGATGGAGCTGACGCGTCGGCACGGCTCGACCGTAACGGCGCACGCCCCGGGCCGCGCGGCGAGGGGCCGGACCGTGAGGCACGGCACGGGTACGGCGGCCGCCTGCGTTTTCGACAGGCTCCGCCGCGGCCAGATATCTTGATGTCAAACAATCTCTCGTCCACCCCTGCCAAGGGAGCATCGCCGCATGACCACCGAGTCCCGGCCCGAGGCCGCCACGATCATCTACACGCACACCGACGAGGCGCCGCTGCTCGCGACGTACTCGTTCCTCCCGATCGTCGAGGCGTACGCCGCCCAGGCCGGGGTCACGCTCGAGACGCGCGACATCTCCCTCGCGGGGCGCATCCTCGCCCAGTTCCCGGAGCGGCTCACGGACGACCAGCGCATCGGCGACGCGCTCGCCGAGCTGGGCGAGCTGGCCACCACCCCCGAGGCCAACATCATCAAGCTGCCGAACATCTCGGCCTCCGTGCCGCAGCTCAAGGCCGCCGTGGCCGAGCTGCAGGCGCAGGGCTACGACGTCCCGAGCTACCCCGAGGACCCGCAGACCGACGCCGAGAAGGACGTGCGCGCCCGGTACGACAAGGTCAAGGGCTCGGCCGTGAACCCGGTGCTGCGCGAGGGCAACTCGGACCGCCGCGCGCCCGCCTCGGTGAAGAACTACGCGAAGGCGCACCCGCACCGCATGGGCGCCTGGTCGGCCGACTCGAAGACGAACGTCGCGACGATGGGCTCCGACGACTTCTTCTCGAACGAGAAGTCGGTCGTCGTCCCCGCCGACGACACCCTGTCGATCCGCCTGGTCACGCCGGCCGGCACCACGGTCCTCAAGGACGGCCTGAAGGTCGAGGCGGGCGAGGTCGTCGACGGGACGTTCATGTCCGTCGCCGCGCTGAACACCTTCCTCGCGGAGCAGGTCGCGCGCGCCAAGGCGGAGGGCGTGCTCTTCTCCGCGCACCTCAAGGCCACGATGATGAAGGTCTCCGACCCGATCATCTTCGGCCACGTGGTGCAGGCGTTCTTCCCGGCCCTCTTCGAGCAGTACGGCGACCAGCTCAAGGCCGCCGGCATCTCCCCCAACGACGGCCTCGGCGCCCTCCTCGCCGCCGTCGACCAGCTGCCCGACGGCGCGGCGATCAAGGCCGCCGTCGAGCAGGGCCTGGCCGACGGCCCGGCGCTCGCCATGGTCGACTCCGACCGCGGCATCACCAACCTGCACGTGCCGTCGGACGTCATCATCGACGCGTCGATGCCCGCGATGATCCGCGGCGGCGGCCACATGTGGGGCCCGGACGGCAAGGAGCACGACACGCTCGCCGTCATCCCCGACTCGTCGTACGCCGGCGTCTACCAGACCGTCATCGACGACTGCCGCGCGAACGGCGCACTCGACCCGGCCACGATGGGCTCCGTGCCCAACGTGGGCCTCATGGCCAAGAAGGCCGAGGAGTACGGCTCGCACGACAAGACGTTCGAGATCCCCGCGGACGGCACCGTCGAGGTCGTGAACGCGGCCGGCGACGTGCTGCTCAGCCACGAGGTCCAGGCCGGCGACGTCTGGCGCGCCTGCACCACCAAGGACGTCGCGATCCGCGACTGGGTCAAGCTCGCCGTCAACCGCGCCCGCGCCACCGGCTCCCCCGCCGTGTTCTGGCTCGACGCGCAGCGCGCCCACGACGCGCAGCTCATCGCCAAGGTCGAGGAGTACCTGGGCGACCACGACACCGACGGCCTCGACATCCACGTGATGGCGCCGGCCGAGGCGACGGCGTTCTCGCTCGCGCGCATCCGCCAGGGCCTCGACACCATCTCGGTGACGGGCAACGTGCTGCGCGACTACAACACCGACCTGTTCCCCATCCTCGAGCTGGGGACGTCGGCCAAGATGCTGTCGGTCGTGCCGCTGATGAACGGCGGCGGCCTCTTCGAGACCGGCGCCGGCGGCTCCGCCCCCAAGCACGTGCAGCAGCTCCTCGCGGAGAACTACCTGCGCTGGGACTCGCTGGGTGAGTTCTTCGCGCTGGCCGCCTCGTTCGAGCACCTGGCCACCGTCACCGGCAACGCGCGCGCCCAGGTGCTCGCGGACACCCTCGACCGTGCCACGGGCACGTTCCTCGACCGGGACAAGTCCCCGACGCGCCGCGTCGGCGGCATCGACAACCGCGGCTCGCACTTCTACCTCGCCCTGTACTGGGCGCAGGAGCTCGCCGCGCAGTCCGACGACGCCGCGCTGGCGGCCGCGTTCGGCCCGCTCGCCGCGTCGCTCGCCGAGCAGGAGGAGACGATCGTGGCCGAGCTCGTCGGCGTGCAGGGCTCCCCGGCCGACGTCGGCGGCTACTACCGCCCCGACGCCGCCAAGGCCGCCGCGGTGATGCGCCCGTCCGCCACCTTCAACACGGCGCTCGAGGCCCTCTGACGCCGAGATAGAGAAGGGGAATCCGCGAGATAGAGAAGCCCGGACAGGACCGCAGCTGCTGCGGTCCTGTCC